>DAITOE010000012.1:0-17001 GCA_036834245.1 Clostridia bacterium
AGATGTCGTTGTCGATGGTCTTGGGCAGGCCGATGACGTTGAGGCCTTCCTCGGAGAGGAGGTTGGCGGTCTTGTGGGTGCCGTTGCCCCCCAGGGTGACCAGGCAGTCCAGGCGCATGGCCCGGTAGTTCATCTTCATGGCGTGGACCTTGTCCACATTGTCCTCCTCCACCAGGCGCATGTTGCGGAAGGGGGTGCGGGAGGTGCCCAGGATGGTGCCCCCCATGGTGAGGATGCCGGAGAACTGATGCTGCTGCATCACCTGATAGTCCCCGTCGATGAGGCCGCGGTAGCCGGCCCGGATGCCCACGATTTCTGCGTCCAGGGTCTGGTAGGCGGCCCGGGCAACGCCCCGGATGGCGGCGTTGAGGCCGGGGCAGTCGCCGCCGGAGGTGAGGATGCCGATTCTGATGCCCATGGTGCTCCTCCTGTTCTGTCAAGGGGTGGGGGCGGGGTGAAAGAAGAAGCCCACCCGTGTTCCCGGGCGGGCTATTGGGTTTACTTGATGCCGAAGACCCCCAGGATGCCCCGGGAGATGGAGCGGCCCACGGTGTAGCCGGCGCCGGAGGCGGTGGAGCGGGTGAAGTTGTCCAGCATGCGCTCGCCCAGGCTCTTCACATGGGGGGTGGACTTCTGCACCTTGGGCTCCTTCACAGGCTTTTGCTCCTGTACGGCAGGCACCTGCATCTGGGGCTCGTACTGCCCGGTCTGGGGGTTGTAGACCAGGACGGGGGGCGGCGCCTGCTCCACCTTTTTCACCTCGGCGGGGATGGGCGCGGGCTGGGCGGGGGGCGCAGGATATTCAACGGGGGCCTGCATCTCCCGCTCCACATAGGTGCCGGTGGCCGGGTCAAAGACGGAGATGGTGTTCTTCTGGGGCATGGGCTGGGCGGATGCCGCGGGGCTGACGGTGCCCAGGATTTCCTCGGCCACCACCCGGGCGGTGCCCATGATGCCCTGGGAGGAGAACTTGGCGCTTAAGATTTCGTAGGCGCTCTCCCGGTCGAACATCTGGGTGTATTTGTCCCTTAGCATGCTGGTGTCAATGAGGGTGTTGCGGAAGGACTCACTGATGGTGCCGATGGCGGACTGGGGCGGCAGGATGACGGCCTTCTGGGTGATGGAGGGCGCGCCGGAGGCCTCCAGGAAGGAGAGGAGGGCCTCGCCGGTCTGCAGCTGGGTGATGGCCTGCTCGGTGTCAAAATTGGGGTTGGGGCGGAAGGTCTGGGCCACGGTACGGATGATCTTCTGCTCCGCCGGGGTGAAGGCCCGCAGGGCATGCTGTACCCGGGCGGCCAGCTGGGACAGGACGCTGGTGGGCACGTCGGCGGGGTTCTGGGTGATGAAGTAGACGGCCACGCCCTTGGAGCGGATGAGCCGGATGGTGAGCTCGATTTTCTCCATCAATTCCCGGGGGCAGTCGTTGAAGAGGAGGTGGGCCTCGTCAAAGAAGAAGACCATGCGGGGCAGTTCGGAATCCCCCTGCTCGGGCAGCAGCTCGTATAATTCGGCCAGCATCCACAGCAGGAAGGCGGAGTACATGTTGGGGCGCAGGAAGAGCTTGTCGGCGGCTAAGATGTTGATCATGCCGGCGCCGTTCTCGTCCCGCACCAGCCAGTCGGCCAGGTCCAGGGCGGGCTCGCCGAAGAAGAGGTTGCCCCCCTGGTCTTCCAGGACGGCAATGGCCCGCTGGATGGCGCCGATGGAGGCTTTTGCGATGTTGCCATAGCGCAGGGTGTAGTCGGAGGCCTTGTCCCCGGCGTAGGTGAGCATGGCCCGCAGGTCCTTCAGGTCAATGAGGAGCAGGCCCTCGTCGTCTGCGATGCGGAAGACGATGTGGAGGACGCCGGCCTGGGTTTCGTTCAGCTGCAGCATCCGGGCCAGCAGCAGGGGTCCCATCTCGCTGACGGTGGTCCTGACCGGGTGGCCGGAGATGCCGTAGACATCCCACAGGGTGACGGGGTTGGCCCGGGGGACATAGTGCTCCAGGCCCACCTGGGCCATGCGCTCCCGGATCTTGTCGTTCATCTCGCCGGGCTTGGCCATGCCGGCCAGGTCGCCCTTGACGTCCGCCATGAAGACGGGCACTCCCAGCTGGGAGAAGGCCTCGGCCATCACCTGCAGGGTGACGGTTTTGCCGGTGCCGGTGGCGCCGGAGATGAGCCCGTGGCGGTTGGCCAGTTGGGGCAGCATGGTGACAGGGCCCTCGGCACTGGTGCCCAGCCAGATTTGATTGTCCAGTAGCATGTGTCTTTCCTCCAATCAAAAATTGTTCAGAGATATATGATTAACTGTGAATATAGTATCACACAAGGATGCATCAAACAAACAGAAAATGCGTTTCCCTGCCTATTCGAAGGATGCGTCGTCCACCGCCAGCACCGTGGCCGCGGCCTGGGCTGCAATGGCCTCCTCCCGGCCCACGGCGTCCAGGCCTTCCGTGGTGGTGGCCTTCACGGACACCCGGGGGAGGGGCAGGCCCAAGGCGCCGGCGATGTTCTGGCGCATTTTCAGGATATACGGCGCCAGTTTGGGCCGCTGGGCCAAGATGGTGAGGTCCGCCTGCTGGGGGAGAAAGCCGTGCCGGGCCAGGATGCCCCGGGTTTCTGCCAATAGCTGGAGGGAGGAGGCGCCTTTGTATTCCGGGTCGCTGTCCGGGAAATGCTGGCCGATGTCCGGAAGGGCGCAGGCCCCAAGGAGGGCGTCCATCAGGGCGTGCAGGGGGGCGTCGGCATCGCTGTGGCCCAGGAGGCCCAGGGGATGGGGGATGAGGACCCCGCCCAGCACCAGGTCGCGCCCTGGCACCAGGCGGTGGATGTCATAGCCGGTGCCTAAGCGTAGACTGCCTGCCAACAGCTGCTGTGCCATGGTGAAATCCTCCGGGTGGGTGATTTTCAGGTTCCGGGCATCCCCGGGCACCAGGGTGACGGGATGCCCCAGGCGCTCCACCAGGCCGGCGTCGTCGGTGGCGGCCTCCCGGTGCTCCCGGTAGGCGCGCTTGAGGAGCGCCGTCTGAAAGCCCTGGGGGGTCTGCACCTGGTAAAGCCCCTCCCGGGAGACCGTGGCGGTGGCCCCGTTCTCTGCCCTGCGCAGGGTGTCCCGCACCGGGATGGCAGGGACGGCGGCGCCATCAGCCCGGGCGGCATCGATGACCCGCCGGACCAGGTCCTGGCTCAAAAAAGGCCGGGCCCCGTCCTGCACCAGGACGATGTCACAGCCCTCCGGCATGGCCGTCAGGGCGTTTTCCACGGAGTCCCGGCGCTCCCGGCCTCCGGGCACCAGCTGGTCCACCTGCAGGGCATGTTCTTGCAGCAGGGCCTCAAAGGCGGCCTGCTCGTCCGCCCGGGTCACCAGGATCAGGTGGTGGCACTGAGGCCGCAGGGCCATCAGGGCGTAAATAAACAGGGGCCGGCCCATAAGGGGCAGCAGCACCTTGTTCTGGTCCGCCCCCAGGCGCTTGCCGGCGCCTGCGGCCACCACGATGCCGCAGACCTTCATGGCAAATCCTCCCCGGACAGGCGGTTGATGATGAAATCGTAAATCTCCCGGGCGTTCTCCGCCCAGGCGGCGCGGAAGCGGTCCGCCAGTTCGGCAGTGGGCAGAGACAGGTCCAGGCGCAGCAGCTGCATGCCCCCTTCGGCGATGCCCATCTGAGCGTGGTACTCGTTGCGGCTTTCGTGGCTGATCTGGGCGAAGAGCTCCCGCTCCTTGCGCATGCGCTCGGAGAAGTCCGGCACGGCGGCACGCAACTTCACCAGGGCGCTCTCCCCCAGGCGGGAGACGAACAGCTCGGTGGCCTGCTCCCCTTCCGGGGTGATGGTGTAGCGCTCGTCTCCGCAGACGGGCTCCTTTAAGACCTGGCCCCGCTGGGCCAGCTCGTACAGGGCCAATTGCAAATCAAAATAGTTCATGAGGTCGTTTTCCGTCATGAAGGCAATCAGCTGCAGGTTGTTGCAGGGGCCCAGCTCCCTCAGGGCGTAGAGGGTGAGCAGCTTGCGCTCCACTTCCCCCAGGCGGTATTGCGGCACCTCAGCCATGTTCGATGGTCCTTTCTGTGGATTCATGAAAGAAACCCCGTGCGGTTTCTGTAATCTCCCGGTTGGATGATACCCGTTTGAGGGTGATGTGGGGCGGCAGCAGCGCCAGATAATCCCGGTTTGCATAGCGGTCGTCCATCAGCAGGAGGACCCCCCGGTCGCTTTCCGAGCGGATGAGGCGGCCGGCAGCCTGCAGCACCTTGTGCATCCCCGGGTAGCGGTAGGCGAAGGCAAAACCCTCCCCCAGGGCCTCCTCCATCCGGGCGCGGTACAGGTTGCGCAGCTCGTTCACCTGGGGCAGGCCCACCCCCAGGATGGCCACGCTGGTGAGGGCCTTGCCGGGCAGGTCCACCCCTTCTGAAAACACGCCCCCCAACACGCACAGCCCCAGGACCGGGGCATCGTCCCGGACAAAGACGTCCAGGAATAATAGGCGGCTGGCCTCGTCCATGCCGGGCTGCTGGACAGAATAGGGCAGGCCGGGGGCCGCCTCCCGCAGCACCGCTTCCACGGCTTTTAAGTAGGCGAAGGAGGGGAAGTAGGCGATCATCTTGCCGGGGTGGGCTTCAAAAAGGGCTAAGATGGCCTCCGCCGCGGGCTTCAGGCTGTGCTCCCGGGCAGCATAGCGGGTGTTGACGGGCAGGTGCAGGGTGAGGAGGTGCTCCTCCGGGAAGGGGGAGGGCAGCTCCAGGCAGGCGTCCTCCGGGTCCCCGCCCAGCAGGCTGCGCATGGCCTTTAAGGGGCTTAAGGTGGCGGAATAATACACCACGCCGGACAGGCGCTTTGTGATGTCCCCCAGGTAGGGGGCGGGGTTCAAGTTCAGGGCGGTGACGCCGCCCCGGGTGCCGTCAGCGTCCAGGGGCAGGGCATAGTCCTCCGGCGCCTGCTGCGCCCTGAGGAGGGCGGACTTCAGGCTGATCAAATCCCGGCTTAAGTGCATGATCCCGGGGCTGAAGCTGCCGGCCAGGGCAGGCAGCAGGCTGTCCAGGGCTTCCACCACCTGTTCCGGGTCCATGGCTTCGCTTGCAGCGGCCAGGGCCTTCATGAAGCTGCTCAGGGCCTTGTAGAGGGTGCTGCTGCGGCCCAGGTGTTTGCCGGCCTCCCGGCGGAACTCCTTCAGGCGGCTTATGGTGATGCTGCCGGAGAGCATGTCCCGGGCCCGGTCCGGCAGGTTGTGGGCCTCGTCCACCAGGAGGGTCAGTTGGCGCTGGCCCTCAAAGATGCGGCTGATGCGCACCTGGGGGTCCAGGGCGTAGTTGTAGTCGCAGATCACCACATCGGCCATCTCGCACAGGGCCAGGGAAAATTCAAAGGGGCAGAGGCTGTGACGTTCTGCCGTGTGGAGGACGAAGTCCCTGTCCCAGACGGGGGCCCTTAGGGCTTCTTCCAGGGCCGCCTGCTGCCTGGTGTAATGCCCTTTTGCCCGCTCACAGTGGTCCGGGTGGCAGCGCATTTGCGCCATGGGGCACAGGCTTTCCTTGGCGTTGAGGGTGAGGGCATGGATGTGCAGCCCCTGGGCCAGCATCCGGTCCACCTCCTGCTGCATGGCGATGCGCTGGGTGCCCCGGGCGGTGAGGCAGAACACCTTCTTTGTCAGCCCCTGGCCCAGGGCCTTCAGGGCCGGGTAGAGGACGGCCGCGCTTTTGCCGGTGCCGGTGGGCATGGTGGCAAACAGGCGCATCCTGCGCTGGATGGCGGTGTACACCTGGGCGGCCATCTCCCGCTGGCCCGGGCGGTAATCGGGGTAGGGGAAGGGCAAGGCCATGAGGCTCTCATCCCGGCGGCACTGGTGGGCTTCCAGCTGCATCTGCCAGGCCAGATAGGGCAGGAGCAACTCAAAAAAGGCCGCCTCCAGGCGCGCCTTCTCCCAGCGCTCTAAAAAGGCGGCGCTCACCTGGCCGTCGGTGTTTGCATAGCTCACCTTCAGGTCCACCGCCGGCAGGCCGTCCCGGGCGCACAGCATGAAGCCGTAGCAGACCGCCTGGAGCAGGTGCTCGGGAAAGGGCGCCTCAGGTGCCTCCTGGGGGGATAGCTTGATTTCCTCAATCAGGGGCGGGTCCATCTGGTCGTAATACAAATCCATCCGCCCGGCCACCCGCACCGCCCGGCCCTGCACCTCCTGCTGCCACACCAGCATGGTTTCAGCCCGGGCTTCGCTGGCCGCCTGCCGGGCCAGATGGGCTTCCATCCCCTGGGTCATCAGGCTGCGGGAGATGGGCATGATGTCCGGCGGGAACACGGAAAAGCCCACCAGCCCCCGGACGGAGATCACCAGCGGCCCTGTGGTCACAGCAGTCCCTCATAGTCCACCCGCAGCAGGGTGAGGCCCTGGGCCGGGGCGGTGATGCCCAGGTCCAGGCGGTTGCCGCTGTTGATGGCCCGGGCAAAGCTGTCCACGGGCTTTCTGCCCTGGCCGATGGCAATCAGGGTGCCGGCGATGATGCGCACCATGTTGTACAAAAAGGCATCCCCGGTGATCCGAAAAACGATCTCGTCCTCCGCCTGGTCCAGCCGGGCTTCGGTTATGCTGCGCACCGTGGTCTTGGCGGTGCCGCCGGCGGCTTCAAAGGCGGCAAAATCATGGCGGCCCAGGAGGGCGGGCAGGGCCTCCTGCATGTTATCCAGGTTCAGGGGCAGGGGCACAAAGGCGCAAAAATTCCGCCGCAGGGCACTGGGCTGGCGGCGGTTGAAGATGCGGTATTCATACTGCTTGCTGCTGGCGGAAAAGCGGGCATGGAGGCGGCCATCCACCCGGCAGGCGTGGTTCACCTTCACGTCCGGGGGCAGGCTGGTGTTGAGGACATAGGGCCATTTTTCCGGCGGGATGCCGGAATCCGTGTCAAAATGGGCCCGCTGGCCCAGGGCATGGACCCCGGCATCGGTGCGGCTGGCGCCGGTTACGGTGATGGGGGCGTGAACGGTCCGGGAGATGGCCTCCTCCAGCACCTGCTGCACCGCCAGGCCGTTGATCTGGCGCTGCCAGCCGGCATAGGCGGTGCCCTCGTACTCGATGGTGAGGAGGATGCGCTTCACAGCAGCCTCGGCAGCAGGATGGCCAGGTACAGCAGCAGCATGGTGAGGAAGGCCACCAGGTCCCGCCTGGTGAAGGCCAGCTTGTGCAGCCTTGTGCGGCCCTCCCCGCCCCGGTAGCAGCGGGCTTCCATGGCCATGGCCAGGTCGCCGGCCCGGCGGAAGGCGCTGATGAAGAGGGGCACCAGGAGGGGGATCATGGCCTTTGCCCTTGCAATCAGGTTGCCGGTTTCAAAGTCGGCGCCTCTTGCGGTCTGGGCCTTCATGATCTTGTCCGCCTCCTCAATCAGGGTGGGGATGAAGCGCAGGGCGATGGTCATCATCATGGCCATCTCATGGGCCGGGAAGCGGATGATTTTCAGCGGCGAGGCCAGGCGTTCCAAGCCGTCGGTGAGGGTGACGGGGGCGGTGGTGAGGGTCAGGATGCTGCTGCCCACCACCAGCAGGATGAGCCGGAAGGTGAAGACCAGGGCGTTGACCAGCCCCTCCTCCCAGAGAATGAAGCTGCCAATCTGCAGCAGGGCCTTCTGGCCGCTGGCAAAGAACAGGTTCAGCACAAAGGTGATCACCAGCAGGATGCGCATGGGCCGGATGCTGCGCAGCAGCATCTTCAGGGGCAGTTTGGCCAGGGCGGCGGCCAGGACGATGTAGGCGGCCACCGGGATGTACATGGGCAGGGTGTTCACCATGAAGACGGCCACGATGTACAGGAAAATCAGGATGATCTTGGTGCGGGGGTCCAGGCGGTGCACCGGGCTGTCCACCGGGTAGTACTGGCCCAGGGTGATGTCACGCATCATGCTGTCCACCTCCCTTGATGGCCGCCGCCAGGGCGTCTGCAATCTCCTGGAGGCGGTAGTGGTCCCCCAGGGACAGGCCCTCCTCCTTCAGGCGGCGGGCCAGTTTGAAGGCCTCGGGCACGTCCAGGCCCATCTTGGACAGCCGTTCCTGCTGGGTGAAGACCTCCGCCGTGGGGCCCTCCATCACCAGGCGGCCCTTCTCCAGCACCGCCACCCGGGTGGCCAGGCGGGCCACCTCGTCCATGGCGTGGGAAATCAACACCACCGTGGTGCCCTCTTTATTGAGCTGGCGGATGTCCTGCAGCAGAAAATCCCGGGCCCGGGGGTCCAGCCCGGCGGTGGGCTCGTCCAGCACCAGCACCCGGGGCTGCATGGCCAGGACGCCTGCCAGGGCCACCCGGCGCATCTGGCCGCCGGACAATTCAAAGGGGGAGCGGCCCTTCATCTCCTCAAACTCCAGGCCCACCCGCTCCATGGCGGCCCGGACCCGGCGGTCAATCTCGTCCTCAGCCAGGCCCATGTTCTTGGGGCCAAAGGCGATGTCCTTGTACACAGTCTCCTCAAACAGCTGGTGTTCCGGGTACTGGAAGACCAGCCCCACCTGGAAGCGCAGGGCCCGGCGGTTGGCACCCTTCTGGTTGATGTCCTCCCCGTCCAATAGCACCCGGCCGGCGGAGGGCTCCAGCAGGCCGTTGAGATGCTGGGCCAGGGTGGATTTGCCGGAGCCGGTGTGGCCGATCAAGGCCAATAGCTCCCCGTCCCCGATGGTGAGGTGGATGTCCTCCAGGGCGACGGCGGTGTTGGGCCCGGATTTGTAGTGATGGCTCAGGCCTTCAAGCACGATGGGCACAGCCGCTTCACCTCCTTCACCATTTCTTCTACGTTGAGGACATCCGCCTTGATGCCGATGCCCCGGTCTGCCAGCAGCCGCGCCAGCTGGGTCATGGGGGGCACGTCCAGGCGCAAGTCCCGCAGCCGGTCCACCTGGGCGAAGATCTCCCGGGGGGCGCCGTCCATGGCGATTTTGCCATGGTCCATCACCATGACCCGCTGGGCGTGGGTGGCCTCCTCCATGAAGTGGGTGATCCACACCACGGTGATGCCCTGCTCGCGGTTCAACTTCAGCACCGTCTGCAGCACCTCCTGCCGGCCCTGGGGGTCCAGCATGGCGGTGGCCTCGTCCAGGATGAGGGCTTCCGGGTGCATGGCCAGGATGCCGGCGATGGCCACCCGCTGCTTCTGGCCGCCGGAGAGCAGGTGGGGCGCCCGGTCCCGGAAGGCGGTCATCCCGGTGAGGCGCAGGGCCTCGTCAATCCGGGGGGGCATGTCATCCGGGGGCACGCCGATGTTTTCCAGGCCAAAGGCCACGTCGTCATACACCTCGGTGGCCACCAATTGGTTGTCCGGGTTCTGGAACACCATCCCGGCGGTGCGCCTGATGTCCCAGACGTGGTCGTCGTCCCGGGTGTCCATGCCGCTCACCAGCACCGTGCCCTCCGTGGGCAGAAACAGGCCGTTGAGGAGCTTGGCCAGGGTGGATTTGCCCGAGCCGTTGTGGCCCAGCACCGCCAGAAACTGGCCCCTGGGGATGGTCAGGTTGATGCCGTCCAGGGCGGCAGGCGCCTCCGGCTCATAGCGGTAGACCAGGTCCGTCACCTGGATGTGGGGTGTCTGGTTCATGCTTCCTCCCCCCGGTTGAAGGCGCCCCGCATGTCAAAGAGGGCGTAAAAATCCTTGATATAGTCGGAGAACCTGTCCTCCAGGATGGCCTGGCGGGCCCCCTCCATCAACCGTGTCAAATGCCGCAGGTTGTGGATGCTGCACAGCCGGCCCCCGGTGATTTCCCCGGTGTTGATGAGGTGGCGGATATAGGCCCTGGAATAATGCCGGCAGGCGTGGCAGTCGCAGCCCTCCTCCAGGGGGGCGAAATCCGCCTTGTAGCGGGCGTTGCGCACTACCAGGCGGCCGTGCTTTGTCAGCACCGTGCCGTTGCGCGCGATCCGGGTGGCCAGGACGCAGTCAAACATGTCCACCCCCCGCAGGACGCCTTCCAGCAGGCAGTCCGGGGTGCCCACCCCCATCAGGTAGCGGGGCTTGGTGTCCGGCAGGTGGGGGATGAGGGCCTCCAGCATCCGGTACATGATGTCCTTGGGCTCCCCCACGGACAGGCCGCCGATGCCGTAGCCGGGGAAATCCATGCCGGCCAGGGTGCGGGCGGAGTGGATGCGCAAATCCTCATAAAAGGCGCCCTGGACGATGCCGAAGAGGGCCTGGTCAGGCCGGGTGTGGGCCTTGATGCAGCGCTCCGCCCAGCGGTGGGTGCGCTCCATGTCGGCCTTGGCCTGGTCATACTCACAGGGGTAGGGGGAGCACACGTCAAAGGCCATGGCGATATCCGCCCCCAGGTCCTCCTGGATCTGCATGGAGGATTCCGGGGTCATCAGAAGGGCGCTGCCGTCCAGGTGGTTGCGGAAGGCCACCCCTTCCTCGGTGATTTT
Organism: Clostridia bacterium; assembly: GCA_036834245.1. Lineage (GTDB taxonomy): Bacteria > Bacillota > Clostridia > Christensenellales > Aristaeellaceae > UBA6115. The sequence goes on from DAITOE010000012.1 coordinate 10,366, forward strand.
GTTGAGTTCCGCCAGGGAAAACACCTGGAAGCCTCCGGAATCCGTTAGGATGGGGCGGTCCCAGGCCATGAAGCGGTGCAGGCCCCCGGCCTCTTTCACGATGGCGGCCCCGGGCCGCAGGTTCAGGTGGTAGGTGTTGGACAGCAGGATCTGGGCGCCCAGCTCCTCCATCTCCCGGGACAGCATGGCCTTCACCACCGCCTGGGTGCCCACCGGCATGTACACCGGGGTGTGGATGTCCCCGTGGGGGGTGTGCAAAACACCAGCCCGGGCGCCGGACTGGCTGCAGACGTGCTGCAGCTCAAAGGAAACAGGATGGTTCAATGACACTCCTTAAAAACAGGTCAGGGGGCGATGTCCGGCCAGATGCGCTCCAGGCCGTCCAGCTCCCGTTGGTAGGAATCAAAATATACACTATGAGGATACCCGCCCGGCATCCGCCCAGGCGCGCACACAAAGACCATGGCCCGCCCGGTGATGGGGTGGGAAAAGGCCAGGCGCATGCCCCACAGGGCGATGAGGCCGCCTTCATTGTCCTTGTTGTAGCGGGCGTCCCCCAGGAGGGGGTGGCCGAAGTGGGCCATCTGGGCCCGGATCTGGTGGGCGCGGCCGGTTTGCAGGCGCACGGTCACCAGGCTTTTTTCCTCGGTGAAGGCGACGGTGTGGCCGAAGAGGACGGCTTCCTTGCCCTGGAGCTTCAGGTACTGGGGCAGCACCCGCACGGTGTTGGTGTCCCGGTCCTTCACCAGGTAGTCCTTCAGCTGGAAGCGGGCCGGGGTCTTGCCCGCGCACACCAGGACGTATTCCCTGGCCAGGGTGCCGTTCCTGATCTGCTCCGACAGCCGGGCGGCGGCCTTACTGGTGCGGGCAAAGACCAACAGGCCCCCCACCGGGCGGTCCATCCGGTGGACAAGGCCCAAAAAGACCTCCCCGGGCTTGTTGTATTTCTCCTTGATGTAGCCTTTCAGCAGGCTCAGCAAATCGCTGTCCCCGGTGATGTCCCCCTGGGTCAGCATCCGGGGGGGCTTTAAGGCCACAATCAGGTGGTTGTCTTCATAGAGAATCAGTTGCTGGATGTCCTTCACGCCTTGACTCCTTTGGCCTGCCACCGTCCCGAGGCCCCGGCGGGCAATACGCCCCCGGAGGTGACGGGCAGGCACAGCTCGTTTGCGGTGATGCTGCCGGGGTGCCGTGGCAGCACGGCCCGGTGCAGGATGTTGTGCAGCACAGCGGGCTGGAAGCCCGTGGTGTAGCCGTTGATGAGGAAAAAGAGGGGATTGTCGGAAAGCAGCTGGGCGCAAAGCTCCGCCAGGGGGAAGAGCTCGTTCTCCAGCTTCCACACCTCCCCGGTGGGCCCCCGGCCGTAGCTGGGCGGGTCCATGAGGATGCCGTCATAGCGCTTGCCCCGGCGCAACTCCCGCTGCACAAAGGCCTTGGCGTCCTCAATGATGAAGCGGCTTAAGTGCTCGGGGGCGCCGCTTAAGTCCCGGTTTTCCCGGGCCCACAGCACCATGCCCTTGGCGGCGTCCACATGGGTCACCTCCGCCCCTGCCATCATCAGGGCCACGGTGGCGCCCCCGGTGTAGGCGAAGAGGTTGAGCACACGGGCGCCCGGACGGGTCTTCACCAGGCCTGTCATCCAGTCCCAGTTGGCGGCCTGCTCCGGGAAGAGGCCCGTGTGCTTGAAGCCCGTGGGCCGCACGAAGAACTTCAGGCCGCGGTAGCCGATCTGCCAGCGCTCCGGCAGCTTCCGGTGGAAGGTCCAGCTGCCGCCGCCCTCGGCGCTCCTTTTATATTCCCCGTCGGCCTGCTGCCAGGACCGGGGCTGGGCCTTGGGCCAGATCACCTGGGGGTCCGGGCGCGCTAAGAGGATGTCCCCCCAGCGCTCCAGCTTCATGCCGTCCCCGGTGTCCAGCACCTCAAAATCCTGCCAGGCATCAGCGATGAACATGTTCGCTCGCTTTCCGCAGGCCGGCTTCAAACAGGGCGGTCTTCACCGCGATGTTCCATTCCTGCAAACGCTTTTGCCGGGTTTCCCCGTCCCAGAGGGGCTGGAAGGCCCGGTCCAGCTGCCAGTGGCTGGCGGCTTCCTCCGGGCTGGTGAACATCCCCGTGCCGATGCCGGCTAAGAGGGCAGCCCCCAGGGCGGTGGTCTCCCGCACCCGGGGACGCAGCACCTGGATCCCCGAGATGTCCGACTGCATCTGCATCAAGAGGTTGTTGGCGGTGGCGCCGCCATCCACCCGCAATGCGGTGGGGGCATGGCCCAGGCAGTCCGTCATCAGGGCCAGCAGGTCGTGGGACTGGAAGGCGATGGCCTCCAGGGTGGCTCTGGCGATGTGGGCGGCCCCGGTGCCCCGGCTGATGCCGGTGAGGGTGCCCCGGGCATACATGTCCCAGTGGGGGGCGCCCAGGCCGGTGAAGGCGGGCACGAAGCACACCCCCCCGGTGTCTGCTACCTGGCCGGCCAGGGCCTCGGACTGGGCGGCGTCCGTGAGGATGCCCAGCTCGTCCCTGAGCCACTGGATGGCGGCCCCGCCCACAAACACGCTGCCCTCCAGGGCAAACCGGGGCTTGCCGCCGATGCGCCAGGCCATGGTGGTGAGCAGGCCCTGGTTGTTGGCGATGGGCTTGTCCCCGGTGTTCATCAGCATGAAGCAGCCGGTGCCGTAGGTGTTTTTCACATCCCCGGCAGAGAAGCATCCCTGGCCGAAGAGGGCGGCGTGCTGGTCCCCCGCCAGGGCGGCCACGGGGACGGGGGCCCCCAGGATGGCCGGATCCAGTTCCCCCACCACCTCTGCGGTGTCCACAATCCGGGGCATCATGGCCCGGGGGATGTTGAAGACCCGCAGCAACTCCTCATCCCAGTCCTGGCCCTTCAGGTTCATCAGCATGGTCCGGGAGGCGTTGGTGGCGTCCGTCACATGGGGGTGGCCCTTCACCAGGTGCCAGGCGAGGAAGCTGTCCACCGTGCCAAAGCACAATTCCCCGGCCTCGGCCCTTGCCTGCAAACCGGTTTCCTGCAGCAGCCAGCGGATTTTGGAGGCAGAGAAATAGGCGTCGGGCAAGAGGCCCGTGCGGTCGGTGATCAGGGCGGTGAGGCCGTCCTGCTTTAAGCGCTCGATGATGGGGGCGGTGCGCCGGCACTGCCAGACGATGGCCCGGTAGACGGGCTTGCCGGTGGCCCGCTCCCAGATGAGGGTGGTTTCCCGTTGGTTGGTGATGCCGATGGCGGCGATGTCCTTGGGGTGGATGTGCGCCTGCTGAACCGCTTCCCGCAGGGACCTGACCGTGGTGTCCAACAGGTCCTGGGGCTCGTGCTCCACCCAGCCGGGCTTGGGGTAGTGCTGGGTGAACTCAAAGGCCGCCGATGCGCTCAGGCGGCCTTCGGGCGTAAACACAATGGCCCGGGAGGAAGTGGTTCCCTGATCCAGCGCAACCAGAAATTGATGGTTCATGGCTGCTCCTTTATGCCGGGCGCCTGCCAGGGCGCCCGGTTTGTCCGTTATTCAAGCCGGATGCCGTAGAGCTTGTGGTTGTCCTTGCTCCCGGTGCCCACCACCAGGATGTCGTTGTACACTGCGGGGGAACTTTCGATGGCGCCGCCGAGGTCCAGGGTGGACAGCAGGCTGCCGGTGGCCCCTTCCATCAGGTAGAGCTTGCCGTCAGTGGAAGCCTGCACGATGCGGGCGCTGCCGTCCTGGGCGTAGACCGCCACGGGGGAGGAGATGGCGCCGCCGGGGAGGGGCACCCGCCAGGCCTCCTGGCCGTTTTCCTTGTTGAAGGCGATGATGGCGCCGCCTTCCTCGGTGAGGTTCACGGTGAAGATCACCAGGTGGCCGATCTGCTGCTGGCCTACAATGGGGCTGGCCTTCACGCCGCCCCGCTCCAGGTTGTCGTACTTGGCCTTGACTTCCTTGGCCCAGATCTCTTCCCCGGTCAGGGCGTCCAGGCGCCGGATGACCGCGTTGCCGGCCTTGCGGCTCCTTGCAAAGACGGTGGTGCCTGTATACAGGGACAGGCTGCCGTCCGCGTTCAGGTCCAGGGCGGGGGTGGCATCGGTGTTGTCCCCGGTGTCAAAAATCCACAGGGTCTTCATGGTGGTGGTGTCGATGCAGCGCAGCACGCCGTGCTTGTCCGCCACAAAGGCATAGGGGCCGTACATGGCCGGGGAGCCCTCGATGCTCACCCCGGTGTTGTCCTGGCGGGCAATCTTGCTGCGCAGGTAGAGCACCTCGGGGTCCAGGGTGAGGGTGGTGGGGTTTTTGAAGTCAAAGACGGTGTTGAGCTTCACCGTGTAGAACAGGCCGTTCTCGCCGCCCACCACAAAGGAATCGGAGTTGCGCTCAAACAGCCCGGTGCCGTCAAAGGCGCCGTTGGTGGAGTGCTGCAGCTGGTTCTTGGTCTTGCGGCCGTTGATGAACAGGGCCCGCTTCTGGTCGATGAGGTTGTAGAAATGGTAGCCGATGTCCCCGGTCTTGTTCCGGAGCTTGGAGATGCCCTGGCCTACGGCGATCAAGGGGCGGCCAAAGGTGTCCACCGCCACGGAGCCCTTCAGGGGGAAGCCCACCTCGATGGGGTCCCGGGTGGGCTGGCCGTCTGCCAGGTCCAGGAAATAGATCTTGCCGTCCAGGGCGCCCACGATGACCTCTTTTAAGGCCTTGGTGTCCTTCTTGGCATCGTTGATGTTCATGCCGGAGCGCACCTCCACCGACCACTTGATGATGGCGGGCTGGCTGGTCCATCCCAGGCCGTAGAGGGTGTCGGCATCCGTGCGCAGGCTGCCCAGGTCGCTTTGCCAGTGGATGCTCATCTGCTTTAAGGGCATGTCTGCCGTGCCGAAGGCGGCGTTCTGGCGCATGCCGTCGTTGCGGAAGGTGAAGACCCCGCCGGGGTAATAGGTGTACAATTCGCCCCCCTGGGCGTTGATGGGGGTTTCCCGGTTGAAGTCAGACTGCTTCTTGCTGCCCTTGTAGGCGGTTTCCGCCATGCGGAACTTGCCGGGCTCCTGGTCTGCGGCCGCGGCCACGGTGAGGGCCGGCATGGGGGTGGCGGTGGCCTGTACCTGGGGCTGGGCAGGCTGCTGGGGCTGCTCGGGCTGTGCCGCCGCCTCCTGGCTGCCGGGCTCTTCCGCCGGTTCATCCTGGGGATTGTCCGCGGTCATGTCCCCGGGAAGGTCCTCCCCGGGCAGATCGGCCAGCATGTCCTCGGGGATGTCCTCATCGGGGAACTCGGCCAGCATATCCTCCGGGATGTCTTCATCGGGGAACTCCGGCCCATCGGCCGTCTCCTCCGGCGGGGAGGTGAAGGTGGGGAGCAGGTCCGCGATGGTGAGGGTCTGGGTGGGGACTGCTGCCGGCACCTCGGTCGGGTTGGGGTCCACCACCGGGGGCACCACCACGGCCACAGGCTCCGGCGTCTGGGTGACCTCCAGGGTGGGGGTGATGTCAGGGGTTGGGCTGGGGGTGACCGGCTCCGGGGTGGGGGTAGGCACGGCCACGGTGAGGACGATGGTTTTGTCCGTCTGGTACCAGGTCTTGTCCACCAGGATGCCGGCGGTGAGCAGCAGGTCGCTGGCCGGCTTGTCCAGGATGGCGGTCAAGGTCCAGGTGGTGTTGTTGGGGGCGTCCACCGCCTCCGCCACGCCCTTGATCTCCGTGCCCACGCTGTCGATGATGCGGATGCCGTCAATGCCCTTGTCCGCGGTGAAGGTGAACACGGTCCTCACGCCGGTCTGCACCACCTCTTCCGGGGTGTCAAACTTGATGAGGCGGGGGGGCTCGGTCTTCTTCAGGCCCAGCAGGGACAATCCGCCGTCCACCACACGGGTGGTGATGCTCCGGGCCTGGCCCATGATGCCGGTGGCGGATTCGGGAATCAGGAAATAGGAGCCTGCCATCACAAGAATCAGCAGCACCAGGATGGACAGCAGCACCACCGGCCAGCGGCGGGGCGGCAGCTCATCGTCGTCGTAATAATCCTCATACAGCTCGTCCCGCTGGGTGCCGGGGTGCAACTCCCGCCTTAAGGGAGCTTCCTCCTCGTACACCTGGGGGGCCTCCCGCCGCAGCGGGGTCTGGGCCTGGGTGGCATCGTAGCCGCCCAGGGGCATGGGGGCCAGGTCCTCCTGGGGAAAGCCCGCCCGCATGGGGGCATCCTGCTCCCGGGGGGCGTTCTCACGGCTGCCGTGCCGGTCTGTCCTGCGGCGGCGGGGCTGCGGAGGCTGATACTGCTGTGACATGAAGGTGCTCCTTTCGGCCGGGGCAGGGGCCCCGGCCCGTCAGCGCGCTGTGTAGGTTCAGTAAGCGGTTTTCTCTTCCAGGTAGGCCTTGAGGTCCTTGAGGGGAACCCGGTCCTGGGTCATGCTGTCCCGGTCCCGCACCGTGACGGTGCCCTCCTCCAGGGTGTCAAAGTCCACGGTGACGCAATAGGGGGTGCCGGCTTCGTCCTGGCGGCGGTAGCGCTTGCCGATGGAGCCGGACTCGTCATAATCGGCCATGAAATGGCGGGACAGCTCCCGGTGAACTTCCCGGGCTTTGTCCCCCAGCTTGTTTTTCTGCAGGGGCAGCACCGCCACCTTGAAGGGGGCCAGGGCCGGGTGCAGGCGCAGCACCACCCGGGTGTCGCCGCCCTCCA
>DAITOE010000013.1:0-16811 GCA_036834245.1 Clostridia bacterium
CCCAGCACGCCATGGACAGCTACAAGCAGTTCACCGGCAACGGGGCCAGGATGCTCACCCTCCGCGCCCTCTCCGGCCAGGAGGAGATGGCCCACCACGTCTACCCAGCCTACCTGAATGAGTATGCCAGGAACAGCCGGGTCAACACCCAGCCCTACCCCGGCATGGTGGAAGCGCTGAAGGCCCTGGTTGCCCAGAATATCCAGCTGATTGTGTACAGCAACAAGGACAACCCGGAGGCCAAGGACGTGATCCGCCATTATTTCCCGGAGATTCCCTTTCTGGCCGTCCTGGGCAGCCTGCCCGATGTGCCCTTGAAGCCCGACCCCACCGCCCTGACAGAGCTGCTGGAGGAGCACGAGCTGGAGCCGGCCCAGGGCATTTATCTGGGGGACACCGTGATGGACATCCAGTGCGCCAAGGCCGTGGGCCTGTACCCCGTGGCCGCCCTGTGGGGCTTCCAGACCCGGGAGGAACTGGCGTCGGAAGAGCCCGCCCTGTTCCTGGCAGCGCCGGCGCAGCTGCCGGATGTAGCGAAGAAACATTTTTCCTCCATCCCGCAGATACCGGATAATAGGGAATAGATGAAGTCTATAAAAAAGATGGCTCCCACGCGGGGCCATCCTTTTTTGCGCCTGATGCAGTCCTTGTAAAACAGTACAACGCAAGCCGTGACGATAGCGCTCAGCGTTAGCGCTGCACCCGGCCGGAGCCGCTGCCCTGCATCAAGGCCTCCACTTCCCGGGCGCTTACCCGGTTGTAATCCCCGGGGATGGTGTGCTTCAAACAGCTGGCCGCCACGGCAAACTCCAGGGCGGTCTGGCTGCTGTCATAGCGGTTGAGGCCGTAAATCAGCCCGCCGCAGAAGCTGTCCCCCGCCCCCACCCGGTCCACGATGTCGCTCACATCATAGGCCCGGCTGACAAGGAACGAAGACCCCTCCAGGAGGCAGGCCTGCCAGGTGTTCCGGTCTGCGGACAGGGACCGGCGCAGGGTGATGGCCACCCGCTGGAGCCTGGGATAGCGGGCCTTGACCTCCCGGGCGATGGCCTCGTAGGCCTTCAGGTCAATCTGTCCTTCTTCCACATCGTGGGTGCCGATTTTGATGCCCAGGCTGTTCTGGCAGTCCTCCTCGTTGGCGATGAGGGTGTCCACATAAGAAACCAGCTCCCCCATCACCTGGGGAGCGCTTTTGCCGTATTTCCACAGGTTTTTCCGGTGGTTCAAATCGCAGCTGACCAAAAGCCCGTGTGCTTTGGCCGCCTGCAGGGCGGAAAGGGTCAAGGCCGCGGCGCTGTCGCTGAGGGCCGGGGTGATGCCGGTGACATGGAGCCAGCCCGCCTGTTCAAACACCTGTTCCCAGGGGATGGCGTCAGGGCCGGAGGCGGCCAGGGCGCTGTGGGCCCGGTCGTAGATCACCTTGCTGGGGCGCTGGTTGGAGCCGGTTTCCAGGAAATAGATGCCCATGCGCTCCCCCGCCCGCTGGATGTGGCAGGTATCCACCCCCAGGCCGCGCAGCTCCGCGATGCAGCGGTCTGCCAGGCTGTTGTCGGGCAGGATGCTGACAAAGGCGGAAGGCAGCCCGTAATTGGCCAGGGACACCGCCACATTGGCCTCCCCGCCGCCAAAGCTGGCTTCCAGCATCGGGGACTGCAGCAGCCGCTCGTGGCCGGGGGATTTCAGCCGCAGCATGACCTCCCCGAAGGTGACAAAGGTTTTCATGGCGCCTCCTGTTTCTGCAGCAGGTGGATGGCAAAGCCCGCGATCTCTTCCCTGAGGTACAACAGGCGGTGCTGGCCCCCGGCATCCGTCACCAGGCTGCTGTCGTCAAACTGAAAGCCCCGCTGCTCCAGGTGGAAGCGGGCCCGGGGCAGGTGGTTCACCGCCAGGGCCAGGTGGGCCTTCTCCCCCCGGCCCATGACCTTCATCACCTCAAAGCCCTCCCCCACAAAACAGCTTTGCGCGCTGTCCCGGGAAGGGGCCAGGGCCAGCAGCCGCCCCAGGCGCTCCGCCGTTTTGCCGGCTTCCCCAGCATCCGGGTGGTTGATGCCGATGTGGCGCAGCTCCAGCCCCAGCATGCTGTCCACCGCCTGGCGGGTGAGCTGGGTGACGGTGTCCCAGTCCTGCTGGGCCAGCGCAGCCTTGGGCAGCATGAAGCTGCCGCCGCAGGCCAAGACGCCGGGCAGGCCCAGGTACGCCATCAGGTTGCGGCTGTTGATGCCCCCGGTGGGCACAAAGCGCATGGCCGGGTAGGGGCCGGCCAGGGCCTTCAGCATGGGCACGCCGCCGGCCGCCTCCGCCGGGAAGAACTTGACGGCAGAAAGCCCCATGGAAAGAGCGGCCTCCAGGTCAGAGGGGCTCATGCAGCCCGGCAACACGGGGTAGCCCCGGTCCTGGCAGTGGGCCACCAGCCGGGGGTTGAAGCCCGGGCTGACGATGAAGCGGGCCCCTGCCGCCCAGGCCCTGTCCGCCTGATCGGGGGTCAACACCGTGCCGGCCCCCAGCAGCACATTGGGCAGTTCCCGGTGCACCAGGGCGATGGCCTCCTCAGCCGCCGGGGTCCGGAAGGTGATTTCTGCCAGGGGCAATCCCCCTGCCGCCAGGGCGCGGCACAGGGGCAGGGCATCCGCCGCCCGGTCCACCGTGACGACGGGGATGAGGCCAAATAATTCCAGTTGTTTGATCATATAAGCCTGCTTTCACAAGGGTTTGCTGGGAGGATTGCGGCCCGGTTGCCCTGGGGCATCAGCCCAGATGGGCGGTGACCGACAGGATGCGCCCGGCGCGCAGGTCCTGCGCCGCTAGGCCTGTGAGGCGGTTCCCGGGGAGTTCTTCCCGGCTTCCATCAGCCCGCAGGCAGCTGAGCTGCCTAACCTGAACCCCCTGGCTGCCGAAGGTGTCCCGGCGCTCCCTGTTGACATAGCGGATTTCGCAGGCAGACAGGAAGCGGAAGGCCACTTCGCCTGTTTCATCAAAGAGCCAGGCGGGGAGGATGGGCGCAAAGGCGATGGCCAGCTGCCCCTCCATCATAACAAATTTTTGCGGCCCCAGCAGCATCCGCTGCCACATGCTGAGCACCTCCGCCGTGGAGCCGGACAGCCGGGCCACATAGCCCCGGCCGTGGGTAGCAGGGTCCGGGTTCATGGAGGAGGCGATGAAGGAGGAGTTTTCCAGGATGCTTCTGCCGTAGGTCTCCGGGTTCTGGAAGGGGATGAAGGCGTCTTCAAGGGCGGTGAAAAACTCCTCATACAGCCCGGAGGTGAGCAGGCCCAGCAGGTATTTATATTCCATGTGCAAAAACACGCTCTCCCGCTCCAGCCAGCCGGGGGTGAAGGCCCGGATGCGGCCGTACTCCATGTTGAGGGCTTCCAGGGATTCGCTGGTTTTGTACATCTTCAGGGCCTTGTCGTAAATACCCGAGGCCTTCACCCTGGCGGCCATCCCGGCCATGTCAGCGCGCTCACCGGGCCCTGCCGCCAGCAGCATCCGGGCCGGGCCCTCCAGGAAACTGGGCAGGGGGCGCAGGACATAGCCTGCAGCCGTGGCCGCCGGCAGGCCGTAGGGAGCCATGCGGGGGCTGCCGTCGCTGTTTTGCTGCGGCTCAAAGGAAGCGGCTTCGTGGGTGAAGTAGGTGGGCATGATGCCCTGGCCCAGGCGCATGGCCTCCTGGATGCCCTGGTCCACCTGGGACCTGAACAGGCTCAGCAGGGTGTGGATGCGCGCATAGGGCAGGGTGCGGCTGTCCCCGGTGAGGGGCTGGCGGATCCGCGCCCTGAAGGCTTCTTTCTCTCGTGTTCTATGCTGCCAGGCCGCAAAGGGGTCTGCGGTCTGGATGTCCCCCAGGGCCAGGAGGAAATCCGCCAGCTCCAGGGGCAGTTCCTGGCTGCCATCTTGGGGCAGCGCCGCCAGCATGGCGTCCAGCAGCCGGCGCAGTTCGATGGTCTCCGCCATGCCGCTGCCCATGAGGCCGGGGAGGCCGTTCATGGCGTCATTCCAGCCCGGTTTGCCGCCGTCCATGAGGATGCCCAGGCCGGAGGGGTCCAGCAGGGCCACTTTGTTGGCCGCCAGGCAGAGGAGCTTGCCAAAGAGGTTGGTGGTGAGCTTGTTGCCGTGTTGGTCCTTTAGCCAGTTGCTGCCCTGGGGCTGGAAAGAAGGCTGGGCCGCCTTCTCCTGGTCGTGGGCCAGGGCGCCGTAATGGCGCAGGCCCTTGCCGGTGATCACCTGGGTGTCCATGAGGGGGCGCACATAGGCCGGGCTGTCATAAAAGCCGTAGTCCTGCCGGCCGAAGAACAATTCCTGTTCCCGGTCCGGGTAGATGGACAGGTAATCCTCAATCAGGTCCAGGCAGTAGTCAAAATGGTCGCTCCAGTAGCCTTCGCCGAAGGCGGCTTCGATGCGCTGCACGGACAGGGCCAGCAGGCCTTCCACCAGGTCCCCCAGGCTGCCGGTGACCTGGATGCGCCGGTCCTGGATATAAGAACACAGCTGGCCCGGGGTGAAGGGCTGCTGCAGGAGGGTGTACAGCTCCTCCCCCGGGTCCACCAGGTGGCGGTGCAGCAGGCCCTGCGCCTGCTTCAAGTGTTCTTCCGGAATCAGGAAGCTTGCAGGCCGTATTTCCAGGGGGTTGTAGCCGTCCAGCTGGATGAGGGAGAGGAAAGTCCACACGTTGAAGTCCCCCACCTGAGAGTGCATGGACACGTCGTGGCGCCGGTTCTGGCACACATCCCGGAAGTTGCCGTTGCCCTGGGAATAGAAGCTGCCGGCGGTGGTGAAGAAGTTGTAGTCCCGCTCCGGGTCGCCGTGCTTGCGGCTGTACAGGTGCAGCACCCTGGTTTCGCTGCCCTGCCCCAGCACCAGGGGGTGGCCGCCCCTTAACACATTGTCCAGGTAGGATTGCCGGATATAGGCATCAAAGAGGGGCCGGCCGCTGCGTGTCCACACGTCTTTGGTGTAGCCGGCAACCAGCGCCCGGGCTTCCTCTTCCTTCCGGTCAAAATAATCCGGGGCAGAAAACCGGGGCAGCATGTCCAAAAGCAGCTGGTCTGACCCGCAAAAGCCCAGCAGGCTGTCCAGCCGGAGGGCGCCGCCGGGGGGCACATCCTCCCTAAGCCCGGTGAAGCCGCAGGCATATTTGTTGTAATGGCACTGGGGGCGCGCCCGGACCCCTGCCAGGCCCTCCTCCAGGAAGACAAGGGGCAGCTGCAGGGACAGCTCGGAGCCAAAGATCACATCCGGGTCGTAGAGGACGGGCTGCCGCTCCCCGGCCATCAGGCTGAGGTAATAATGGCTGCCGGACACCTCCTTCACCTCGGCTGCGTCCTCGGTGGAGGAGCGCATGGCATACAGGGCCAGGTCATGTTCCGTGCCCCGCACATCCGCCCAGGACTTCATAAGGTTGCTCATCTCCTTGAAGACCCCCAGCTGCAGGCCGTGGGGAATCACCCGGGGCAGGCCGTCCAGCACCTCCAGGTGCAGGGGCTGGCTGCCTATATTGTAGATGGCCAGCCGCCGGCACAGGGCGCCGATGGGCTCATTGGGCAGGACAACATAGCTGACCTCGGTCCTGATGCCCAGGGCCTCGTGGGTGTCGATTACCTTCAGCAGGTTTTCTTCGATGTGCATCTCCCGGCGGCTGTCCGTCAGCGGGCTGAAGGGCTCCACATACTGGCCGTTCACCCGCAGGAAGGTGCGAAAGCCCTTGGTGGACACGTTTTCATAGGCGATATTGGCGGGGTTGAACTCCAGGATGGCGTTGCCCTTGTGGTGCACCCCCACGCTGTGGACCCCCTGGCCCCGGTTGGTGGTGTAGACCCACAGGGGGATGCCGTGGACACCTGCTATCCCCGGCAGGAAGCTGGAAAAGGCCGGGGCCCGGTCGTAGCCTTGGATAACAAAGCGGTCCCCCTCCAGGCTGTAGGCGGGCTTGTTCATTTGTCCTGCTCCTTTTGCACCAGGGCATTGATTTCCGGGCTCTGGTAGACCCGCACATAGTCCACCAGCATCTGCTGGGGCAGCACCCCCGGATCGATGCCCCGGGCGCCGCCCCAGTTGCCGCCAAAGGCGATGTTGATCAGCAGGTGGTGGCGCTGGTCAAAGGGCCATTCCCGGAAGGTGGGCTGGGCCACATACTGGGTGGGGCGGTAGGTGTAATACACCTGGTCATCCATGCCGATTTCGATTTTGTCCGGCAGCCAGGTGAGGGTGTAGGTGTGGAAGGCCTCGCTGATGTCCGGCACCTGGATGGCCGCCGTCTTCTGGGTGCCGATGGAATGGTGGAAGGTCTGGGTGTGGACGGAAGCGTGGAGCCGCCCCTGGTCGTAGCCCACGTGCTCCATGATGTCAATCTCCCCGGAGGCAGGCCAGCCGCCGTAGACCCAGTCCGTGGGCAGCATCCAGATGGCAGGCCAGGTGCCCAGGCCCTTGGGGAGCTTGGCCCTGATTTCAAACTTGCCGTAGAGCCAGTCCCCCTTTTTCCGGGTGACCAGGCGGGTGGAGGTGTAGTCCCTGCCCCCCATCCGCTCCTGCCGGACCTCCAGCACCAGCAGGCCGTTTTCCACCTTCACGTTGCCACCCCGGGTGTAGTACTGCAGCTCGTTGTTGCCCCAGCCGTGGCCGCCCGTGTCATAATCCCATTTGGCGGGGTCCGGCGGCCCGTCCACATCAAACTCGTCCGACCAGACCAGGTCATAGGTCAGCCGAGCCTCGTCATAATCAAAGCCTGTGGCCTTGATGTGCTCCGGGGAAATGGTTTCAATGCTGTCCGGGTCCACGAAGGCCTCGGACACCTGGCCGCCGGTGCGCAGCCTGTCCGGGTTAAAGCCGCCTGTTGTCATGTCGTCTCCTTCCGGTTGGGTAGTGGATTGGGCCCATGCCGCCGTTGCAATCACAGCGCACATGAGCAGGGTCAACATCAGGGACAGGGTTTTTTTCATGCTTTGCTCCTTGGGGCTATTCCCCGGTGATGCCGGTGTTTTCAATCCCCTGGATGAACTGCTTTTGCACCAGCAGGTACAGCAGGATCAGGGGCAGGATGGAAATGAAGGTGGCGGCCATCTTGTAGGCCTCGTTGAGCCGGAAGGCGCTGCCGCTGGCGGAGATGAGGTTTTCAAACTGTTGGTCAAACAGGTTCAGTTTGCCCGGCAGCAGCTCGATGGTGCCGGCCACCAGGGTGCCGGTGACATAGGTTTCGTTCCAGTTCCACACGAAGGAAAACAGGAAGACCACCAGCACCGTGGTGAGGCTGAGGCGCACCACCACATGGTAGAACACCTGGATGGGGCTGGCGCCGTCAATCATGGCGGCCTCGTCCAGCACCCGGGGAATCATGTTGAAGAAATTGTAGAAGATCAGGATCAGCACCGTGGAATACACCCCCTGGCCCAGCAGGGCCATGGCCACCTGGGGCAGGGCGGTGCCGATCATTTTGATGCCGGCCGCCTCCTGGAAGCTGATGAACATCATCAGCCGGGGCACCATCAGGACCGGCAAGGGCACGACGAAGGCCAGGAGGATCATCATGAACCAGAAGCGCTTGAAGCGGAACTCGTACCTGGAGAGGGCATAGCCCGTGAGGGCGGACACCAGGGTCTGGGCCGCCGCCAGCAGGGAGGAGAACCAGAGGGAATTGAGCAGGGAGGTTTTCAGGTTGAGCACCCGGGCGGCGATTTTCAGGTTGTCCAGGGAGGAGGCCTTGGGCAGCCAGTCTACCGCAGGGTCGATGACATCCGCCGCGCTCATGAAGGTTTTGGAGATGACCCGGAACACCGGCTCCAGGTACACAAAGCTGATGCAGATGAGGATGAAATAGATGACGGCGCTGGTGATCCTGCGGCCCGTGTTTCGTTTGAAGGTTCCTGTCGGTTTTCTCATGGCAGCGGCACCTCGCGATCCCGGGGGGCCCGGAAAATCAGGAAGCAGATGCCGATCATCATTAGCACCACCAGGCTGTAGATCCAGGCGTAGGTGGCGGCATAGCCCAGGCCGTTGCTCATGTTGGCGGTGGCGGTGCGGATCAAGGTGTAGACAGCGACGATGTTGTAGGTGCTCAGCTGGGCGATGGCAAAAATGGCGCTGATGAGGGCGATGGGCCGGATCTGGGGCATGGTGATTTTCCAGAGGATCTGCCACTCATTGGCGGAGTCAATCCGGGCGGCCTCGTACATGCTGGGGTTGATTTTCTGCATGCCGTTGATGAACAGCACAATGGGGATGCCGGTGAACCACAGGATGGTGGACAGCTGCCGGAAGACGCCGGAGAGCATGTTGCTAAACATGGGCGAATAGCTTTCCAGGATGTTGAACAGGAACAGCCCGGAAAAATCATCCGGCAGGGCCACGCCGTTGATGACGGTCTGGGAGTCCAGGATCTGCCACATGACGGGGCCGGACATGATGATCACCGGCAGGAAGAAGATGGTGCGGAAGAGGGTGCGCCCCCGCTTGATGCGGTTTAAGAAATAGGCCACCACAAAGGACACCACCACAATCATGAAGGTGTAGGGCACCAGCATCATCACAAACTCAATCAGCGCCGGAACAAACTCCACGTTTTTGAAGAAGGCCGTGATGTAGTTCTCCCAGCCGGTGAAGGTGATCTCATAGCCCCGGATGGTAGCGTTGACGGAGGAAAAGCTGAGGCCAATGGTGGCCACAAAGGGAAAGAGGGTGAAGAGGAGAAAGCCCAATATCCAGGGGGACATGAACAGGTAGCCCATCCTGTTTTGCCGCCTCATGAAGGCATCCTTCTTTGTTTTCATGGGCCATCACCCCCTTTGTGCACCACCGCCGACTGGGGCGGCACCGCCTGCCCCAGGTGGGTTTGCGGGCTGTCTGTATAGTTGATGAGGATGCGGGCGCTGTCCTGACCCAGCCGGTATTCGTTCACCACCAGGCCGGCAAAAGGCACGCTCCTGCCCGTCCACTCATAGGCCTGCACCTCGCTTAAGGCTGCGTTCACCTGGCCATAGATCCTGGAAATCAGCTGCCGGTACTGCTCAAACTCCGTGGAGTACAGGCCCGAAGACAGGGTTTCTGACAGCAGGTGGGCCGGCTGCCGGGACAGGATGAAGGCCGGGCTCACGTTGAAATCAATCATGCGCAGGATGTCCTCCTGGGTGTAGAAGGAGAAATTGCTGTAGGGGCCGTAGACCTCCATGCTGCCCCGGAGCACCATCTGCAAAAAGGGCACCTCGTCGGTTTCAAACACGTACTGGCTGCCCCCCACCGGGGCCTGGAGGAAGCGGCTGGCATAAGGCCACAGGTAGACGTTGGGGGCCACCAGGTTGAGCTGCATCTCCCCGGCGATTTCCGCCATGGCCTCCTGATAGGCCGCCATGGACTGCTGCAGGGTGAGGGTGACCCCCTGGCGGTCATAGCTGGACAGCAGGGTGTCCGTGATGCCTGCCACCGTGATGGACTGTGAGAAGCCCCCGGCGTGCCGGGCGATGTCCCGCAGCCACCTGGCCGCCAGACTGGGCAGGGCATAGGAAAAATCCGTCACCGGCGCATTGGGGAAGACCTCCCCGCGGTTGCGGTTTAAGTACCAGGTGTTGATGTGCTTGGCCGCCGTGCCCAGGTAGGAGGTCATCAAGGGGTTGATGCGGGCGTAATCCCGGTGCAGGCTGATATCCACCCCCTGTTCCTGGAAATCCCGGATGAGCCCGGCCACATCCGCCTCCCGGCCGATGCCCCGGTGGAAGCGCCAGCTGTCCGGCCGCGCAAGGGTTTCTGCCCCGGCCTGCCAGCCGATAAGGCCGGCATTGATGTTGGCGATGCCGGCCGCCTGGACCTCCCCCAGGATGTCCGCCACATCCCCGGTGGTGGTGACGATGACCTGCTCATGGCCCACCAGGCTCTTTTTCATGTCCGACAGAATAAAGTCCAGCCGCAGGGGAATGTCCCCTGAAGGGGAGTCTCCCGGCTTCAGCAGTCCCTGGGTCAGCAGGTGGCTGCGGTAGGCCTGGGCCATGCCCACATAGTCGGCCGCGGGGCTGCCGTCTGTGCCGTCCCCGTGCAGGAACTGGTAGGTCATCCGGATGTCGTAGGCAAACAGGTCCTCCGCCTTGGTGAAGAAGCCGCTGCCCTTGCGGTTGTAGACCTTGTAATACTCCACGTTGTAGGCGAAGCGGGGGTAGCAGAAATTGTACTTGAGCCGCAGGTTCTCCTCCGGCCGCATCACAATGTCCAGGTACTCGGCCCCCGCCTCCGCCCAGGCCACAAAGGCGGCCTGCTGCCGGCCGTGGGCGATGCCAAAGACGGGCATCACCGGGTTTTTCAGGGCCAGGGCGTCGGTGTCGGCGCTGGAGAAATAGGTGGCCGTGGACAGGTCCGGGCCAAAGACATCCCCGATGTATTCCATGAAGGGCACCGTGTTGTCCTGGAAGCGGATGAGGGCGCCGCTGCCATCGGGCACCAGGGCATAGCCCGGGACGGCGGGCTTCGCCCGGGCTTCGCCGTAGTCCCCTGAAGCGGGGTCATAAAACTCCGCCTCGCCGCCGGAGGCCCCCAGAAAGGGGCTGATCCACAGGGCGGTGAACAGCTTGCGGCCTGCCCCTGTGATCTCCGCAATGGGCACCTCATACTGCAGGCCTTTTTCCAGCAGGGTGACATAGACCTTGATCTGCAGGTCGATCTCCTTAAAATCCACCGCCAGCACAAAGCAGTTGTCCGCGCCCGGCACCGGGCTTAAGCTGCTGTCCACGTTTTTTTCGGCGGCGCTGCCCAGGTAGAAAATCTTGCCGTCCCGGTACTCGATACTAATCAGGGAATTGGCCACGCCGATGTAGGTGGCGTTCATGGATTTTTCAATGGGCTCGGCGGCCTGCAGCCGTTCTTCCTCCGTCTGCGCCTGTTTGACAGCGTCCTTGATGTCCTTGGAAAAGCCGATGTCAGCCCCGGTTTTCCAGAGGTAGCCGTTGGCCTTGTCCTTTACCGCCAGGATGTCCCGGTCCTCCCGCCAGTAATAGGCGGCGGACGCGGTTTCATGCAGCAGGGTGTAGCTGGACAGGTCCTGCGCCGCCACCTCCATCAGAGGGGGCGGAGGCCTGGTGTCCCTGCGGGTGGGCACATACACCTGGGCACTGGCGCCGGCGCACAGCAGCATCAGGGCAACAGCCCACAGGGCCAGCCGCTTAGGCATAGACATTGCGAAGCACCTCCTCATACAGCGTGCGCAGGAAGTCCAGCAGCTGTTCCCCCATGATCAAGACGATGAGCACAATGATGACGGCGATGATCATGAACACCAGGGTCAGCACGATGCAGCGCACCGTCTCCTTCACGCTGTAGTCGTGGACGTTCTGCAGCGCCAGAAAGAGGGTGACCAGGGTCCACACCGTGCCGGACAGAAGGATGATGGAGAGGATGAAGGACTCGCTGTAGGTGAGCATGTAGCTCAGCCCCAGAATCAGCAGGAAGGCCCCCATGAGGGGCGCCAGGGAATAGGCCGGAATCATGTAGCACTGGGCCAGGGTGCCGTCCCCGTCGTTGATGGAGGTGACCAGGTAGTTGCACAGGACAAACAGGCCGATCAGCAGGAAATAGCCAGCCACCAGGGCGGTGATGTCCATGTCCTCCACAGCGACAAACTGGTAGATGAAGCCCTTTGACGTCTGGTAGAGCATGAAAATCAGGAAGTACAGGGCGTAGAGGATGGTGGCCCCGGCCACGCTGCCGGCCCGCTTCCTGCGCACCTCATAAAAGGCGTCCACCGGGTGGCGGGGCGTCACCACAGCCAGGACAACGTCCTTCACCACCGGCAGCCTGCCCATCAACCGGAACAGGCGGGCGCCGGGGGAGGCCAGGCCGCGTTTTCTATAAAAGCGCTTCAGGAAAAACCGCAGCACAGCCAGCGCCGCCAGGGCCACCACCACCGGCGGCAGCCAGCGCTGCAGGAAGGTGTTGCGCAATTCCCAGAAGGCTTCGGAATACATCGCCCGGTTGCCGGCCACCTGGAAGTGGCCGATGGCCCGCTCATAGTCCTCGTTGTGGAAATGGGCTTTGGCGATGCCGTTGTGGGCCAGGACCGACATCTGGTTGAGCCTGAGCACCTGGCTCCACTGGATGAGAGACTCCTGGTAGCGGCCCTGTTCGTACAGGCCCATGGCGTCGTAGACAGTCTTTGCATAATCCGTGGGCTTGAAGGACTGGATATAGCCCTTCTCGCTGTCCAGGGCCCAGATGGTGCCCTCCCCGTCCACCGCCAGGGCAGGCAGCCTGGAAAACAGGCCTGCCACATCCAGGTTGGACACAAAGGAGCCGAAATTGAAAATCATTTCCCCCGCCGGGGAATAGATCAGGATGTAGCCGGACTGGTCGCTGGCATAGATGATGCCACGGTCATCCACCCAGATGTCGCTTAAGGCATCGGTGCTGAAGACCCGGTCTATGAACATGTTGGCGCCGTCCGTGCGGTGCTTTTTGAGGGCATCATAGCGCACCGACATGGTGGTGGTGTAGGTGATGCCGGCGGCGTCCACAAAGACGTTGGAAAAGGTGATGGGCACGCTGTCCACCAGGTTTTGCAGCTGGTCCCGGGTGAAGATGAGGCGTTGCAGGGCCTGGGAGAAGGTGAGCCTGGTCTGGTTGACGGCGAAATAGCCCAGGAACTCGCCCCCCTGTCCCAGTTGGATGACGCCGTGATAGACCCCCTCCCCCACGATGTACAGGTTGCCCCCGGCATCCACCGCCACCTTCATGGGCTCATAGCGGATGTCGGCAAACACCGGGGAATCCGGCTTCGTGTACTCCTTTGTCAGGTTGAAGTCCCGGTCAAACCGGAAGACCGCCCGGGCCCCCGGGTCGGCCACGTACAGGGCCTCCTCCCGGGTGACGTACAGCCCGGTGGGGCTGGAAAATCCGGGGTGGGCCAGTTCCTGTTCCACCTCTCCGGTCAAGGTGTTGTACACCAGCACCCGCTTGTTCTGGGCGTCTGCAATATACAGCAGCCCGGCCTTGGTGATGAACAGGTCCGCCGGCTTGTTCAGGCCCAGGGTGGTGATGGTCTTGTCCGGCAGGTAGGCGTCCTGGGTGCGCACCAGGCGGTGCTTCTGGTCCAGGGTGTAGGTGTAGCTGGTGGCCTTGTTGGCTGCAGCAGACAGCGGCAGCATCAGCATCAGCAGCGCCGGCACGAGGAGCAGAACCTGTCGTTTCCTGTTCATGATCAATCCCTCACTTGATGCCGGAATGGCTCATGGTGTTCATCACCTGGGACTGCATGAAGATGAAGATGATGAGGTTGGGCAAAAAGAGGATCAGGGAGGCCGCCGCCGTCATCCCGGCTGCGGAAACAGAGACATTGGTGGAGATGGCATTCAGGTAGAAGGCCAGGGTGCGCAGGGAATCGTCGGTGATGAAGTTGTTGGAGGCCTCCACCGTGCCCCAGACCAATTGGAAGGACAGCACCGCTGCCGTGGCCAGGGCCGGCCGGGTTAAGGGGATGATGATGCGGCGGATGATGGTGAGGTCCCCCGCGCCGTCGATGATGGCCGCCTCGATGAGGGCATCGGGAATCTGGTCCGTGAACTGCTTGATGAGGAAGAGCACCACCGGCATGGCCACCAGGGGCAGGATGTGGGCCCAGAGGGTGTTGAGCATGCCGGAGTTGACGATGACGATGTAGCGGGGCACCGCCACCGCCGTGGGCACAAACATCAGGGCCAGCTGGTTGAGGGAGAAGAGCTTGTCCTTGAGCCGGAAGCGCTTCTTGGACAGGGCATAGGCCCCTGTCACAGAGATGAGCAGGTTGAGGGTCACCGTCAGCACCGTGATGACGACGGAGTTGAACAGGTAGCGGGACATGGGCACCCCGGTGGTGGAGTAGAGGCGGAAGAGGGCCTTGAAGTTGTTGAGGGTGTAGTTGCTGGCGATAATCCGGGGCGGGAAGGCGTGCAGTTCCCCCAGGGGCATGAAGGCCCGGTTGACGATCATGATGACGGGAATCACCATGAAGGCCGCCAGGGGCAGCAGCAGCAAATAGAACTTGATCTGGCTCCTGGAAAAGCGGCTGGGGTTGATGCGGGAGCCGGAGTAGCTGTTGCGCTGCCTGGTTTTGACAGTTTTCCGTCTCATGCGCGCTCCTCCTTCTCGCCAAAGAAGCGGTAGGCCAGGCGGTTGAAGAGGTAAACCACCAATAGCAGCACCACGGACAGGGCGGCTGCGTAACCCATCTCATAGCGGATGAAGCCGTAGTCGTCGATGTGGTTGGTGATCAATTGGCCTGCATAATTGGGGGTGGGGTTGGCCCCGGCCAGGGTGACGCCGATCCAGCCCATGTTGAAGGCGTTGACGATGGCCATCACCGCCCCAAAGAGCATCTGGGGCTTCATGGAGGGGATGGTGATGTAGATGATTTCCTGGAAGCGGTTCTTCAGCCCGTCCACATAGGCGGCCTCATACAGCTCCTCATTGACGTTGAGGATGCCGGAAATCATGGCCAGAAAGCCGATGCCCATGGCCGACCAGAGGGACACGATGATCATGATGAGCATGAAATAATCCGGCGTCAGCAAAAACTGCAGGGGCTGGTCCAGGATGCCCATTTCCATCAGCAGGTAGTTGGCAATGCCGGCCTGGTCCCCCGAGAACACCGCCCGCCAGACCACGCCGATGAACACGCTGCCCAGCATGGAGGGGGTGTAGATGCACAGGGCCAGGATGGTGCGGGGCACCCGCTGCAACTGGGTCAGCATCCAGGCCACCAGGAAGGACAGGACATAGCCGCCGGGACCCACCACCAGGGCATACAGGAAGGTGTTGGGCAGCACGTTTTTAAGGAACACGGTGTCCTGGGTGAAAATGGACACGTAGTTCAGCAGGCCTGTGAAGGCCGGGCGGTTGATGACGTCAAAGAAGGTGAAGCTGAGGACGATGGCCACCGCCACCGGCACCAGGATGAACATGGAAAAGGGGATGGCATAGGGCAGCAGCAGGAGGCCGGCCCTTAAGCCTTCCCGCTTTTTGATGGATTTTTTCCTGTTTTTCAGGATGGACAGGCTGCTCATCAGTGGCCCTCCTTCGCTTGATCCATCTGCTCCTGGATCCAGTCATAATCCCTGATGACATAGGGCTTGAGCGGATTGCCCTCCTGATCGTAGAAGCCCAGCTCCGTCATCTTCTTCCTGATTTCCCGGTTGATGAGCACCACCTTCTCGTCAACCGCCACCTGGGCGGACACACCTTTGGTGACCATGTCGTTCCAGATGTCGGAGATGGCGCGCTCCAGGATGTACTGACCCGGGGTGCGGGGAACGTCCCGGAGCCACTGGACGCTGTCTAAAATAATGTCCAGGTCGGCCCGGTCCAGGGGGGCGTCCTTGAGGGCCTCCACATTGGCGGGCAGCCACATGAAGGCGTCGCCAAAGGTGGAGCGCAGCAGGAAGGTGTAGGTGACCTGGGTTTCCTTGGACAGCCACCACTTCAGGAAGGCCCAGGCCTCCTCCTGCATCCGGCTGTCTTCAAACACGATGCCCCCCTGGCCGTTGGCGATAAACCAGCGGGAGATGCTGCCGTCTTCCTGCCGGGTGCCGGGATAGGGGGCCATGGCCCACTGGCCCTGGAGCTCCGGAGCGCCGTTTTTCAGCAGGATGTAGGTGCCGGAATCCAGGATGCCCACCGGCTGAACGGCATAGCGGAAGGCGTCAAAGAAGCTGGACACCTGGACATCCAGGGAGTAGGCCAGAAAGAGATTGCCCAGGGCCTGGATGCCGGAAATGGCGTTGGGCTGCTGGATGGCGGTGCGGTAGCCATCCTCCATATACAGGGTGCCGCCATGCTGGAAGATCAGGGGCGTTGTCTGGTAGAACCATTTATAGCCGCTGCCCTGGGCGATGTTGTGGAAGAAGTTCATGCCGTAGCGCTGCAGCTCCGGCAGTAGCGCAGTGACCTCATCCCAGGTGGCAGGCACAGGCATGGCAAAATTATCAAAGATGTCCCGGCGGTAGACCAGGCAGGCAAAGTCCAGGGTCTCGGGGATGGCGTAGACCCCTTCGTTGAACAGGTAGGGCACCAGGGTGCCCGGGGGCATCTGCCCGGCCACCTGCCAGAAATCCGGGAAGCGGCTCAGGTCCAGCAGGGCGCCCCGGGAGGCCAGGTCAAAAGGCATGTGGGAGGACAGGCCCAGGGCCACGTCCGGGGTGGTGCCCGCAGAGGCGGACATGGTGAGTTTGCCCGGGTCCGTCATGGCAGACAATTTCACCTTGATGCCGGTCTGCGCGGTGAACTCGGTGTCCACCATCTTCTGCAGCAGGTCCACATGGGAGAGCGCCCGGTTGACCCACACCGTCAGCGCCTGGCCGTCCCCCGCCGTCTGGCGGTATTTGTCCGTGGTGAAGGTGTGGGCCAGGGTGGAAAACCAGTTGCCGATGCCGGGGAGCAGCCCGCCTTTTTGAGGAAGGAGTGCCTCCGGCCCCTTTACATAGGCCATGTCCAGGGCGAAGGCATCCTGGGTGAGCTGGGTGGCAAACTGGCTGAGGGAGGCGATGATGGAGTTGTCCGGCCCGGTCATCTGCTGGGTGTACAGGGCGATTTCATCCGGGTAGCGCTGCATGGTTTCCAGCAGGCTCAAGGCCTTGTCAATCTCCGCAAACATGGCGCCGTTTAAGCCCTTGGCACTGAAGGGCAGGGCCAGGTCCTTGATGTGGTTGAGGAGGGTTTCATAGGCGGCCAGCTTGTCTGCAATCCCGGGCAGGTAGCGGGTCATTCTCCAGGTGCGGTTTTTGTCCCGCTGGGAGCCGGCCAGCTCCGTCACCTGCAGGGAAAAGCGCATCACATGGGCGCTGACCAGCCGGGCGTAGCGCCAGGCCTGCATCACCGGC
>DAITOE010000014.1:0-16398 GCA_036834245.1 Clostridia bacterium
ACCTATTGATTATATCAGATTTCTCAACGTTTTCATAGCGTTATCGTTTTGGGTTTGTATTACCGCCTTTTTACAAACCCCCAATCCCCATCGGGTACATTTCCCCTATGAAGACTGCGCCAGACAACCGCTCTTACAAGGCCCTGCCCCGGGACAGGCGCCGCCAGCGCCTGTTTGAAATTGCCCTGGTGTTTCTGCGCCTGGGCCTCACCGCCTTTGGCGGGCCCGCCGCCCACATCGCCATGATGGAGGAGGAAGTGGTCCACAAGCGCAAGTGGATCACCCGGGAGGAGTTTTTGGACCTGCTGGGGGCCACCAATTTGATCCCCGGTCCCAACTCCACGGAGCTGGCCATCCACCTGGGCTTCAGCCGGGGCGGGGTGCTGGGCCTCATCACCGCCGGGGTCTGCTTCATCCTGCCTGCCATGGCCACGGTACTGGTCTTTGCCGTGCTCTACGCCCGCCATGGGCAGGTGACCGAGGTGGCCGGGGTGATGGCCGGCATCAAGCCCGTGGTGCTGGCGGTGGTGCTCCAGGCCCTGCTGCGGCTGGGTAAAAGCGTCATCAAGGGCTGGCTGCCCGGGGTGCTGGTGGCCGCCAGCCTGGCCCTCTACTTCCTGGGGGTGGCGGAGATTCCCATTCTCTTTGGGGCAGGCCTTGTGATGCTGCTGGCAAAGAACTGGCAGCGCCTCAAAAACCGCCTCTTTGCTGCGCCCCTGCCCCTCTTCCTGGCCAGCGCCGCCCCTGCCGCAGCCAACCCCCCTGCTGCCCTGGGGGCCGGGGGCATCTTCCTGGTCTTCCTCAAAATCGGCTCGGTGCTCTACGGCAGCGGCTATGTGCTGCTGGCCTTCCTGGAGCGGGAGCTGGTTGCCCTGCGGGGCCTCCTCACCCAGCAACAGCTGCTGGATGCGGTGGCGGTGGGCCAGTTCACCCCGGGGCCCGTCTTCACCACCGCCACCTTTGTGGGCTACCAGATTGGCGGCCTGGGGGGCGCGCTGTCCGCTACGGCGGGCATTTTCCTGCCCTCCTTTTTGCTGGTGTTTCTGCTCAACCCCTTCATCCCCAAAATGCGGGCCTCCCCCCTGCTGGGGGCCGCCCTGGACGGGGTCAACGCCGCCTCCCTGGCATTGATGGCAGCGGTCAGCCTGAAGCTGGGCATGGGCTCCCTGGTGGACCTGCCCTCTGCGCTGCTCTTTGTGGTCTCCTTGCTGGTGATGATGAAATGGAAAATCAATTCCTTCTGGCTCATCCTGGCAGGGGGCGCTTTGGGCTATTTATATACGTTAATAATCTGAGGTATATGTAGGGAAGGTTCCGGGGCTTCGCCCCGGACCCCACAAGGGCATTTCATGCCCTTGACCCGTTCTACATGAAGGTGCAGGTCAGGTGGGTGATGGGGCGCCATGTGTTTGGTGGATCCCTATTCTGGCTGTGCAAGAAAACGGCTGCAGCGGGTATACACGCAGTGTCTAATGGTGTATGTTCCTGTGCTTTCTGCACTTCGCCCACGCTCCTTTGGAGGGCCCCATGAATCGATCTGATCTGATCCGTCACATGCTGCTGGTCTCCCTGGCCTCCGGCATTGTGGTGGGCCTCCTGTCCGGTGACCCCACCGCCCTTGTGCTCATCGGCATCGTGGTGGCCTCCCTGGCCCTGGTTCTGCTGACAGACAGACACAGAAAAAAACAGAAAACCAGGGAGGAAGGCGGCCTGCCCGTTGGCCTCATGACCCTCTACCGGCGCAACCGGGCGGTCGTTGATGCCCGGGAGGATGCCCCGCGGGTGTTGTTCCTCCATGGCGATGCCGTGGAAGGGCTCTTGCCGGGTGTGGCGCACCACTGCTGGGTCAGAGGCAAGGTGCTGCACCTTTTCCCGGTAGCGCCCACCGTGGACAGCATGCAGCTGTACCCCTGGTCAGGGATGTACGGCGCCGTCATCCCCTTTAGCCGTGTGGCAGGCTTTGGTCAGGCCGCCGGCGGGGAGCAGCGCACGCTGTTGCACCTGGCGGATCAAGGCGATGAAACCCTGGTGTTTTCCCACGATGCCCTCCCGGTGTTCCGCCGGCTGATGCCGGAGAAGGAAGGCGGGGAATCATAAAAGAACCTTTTTTATTTCTGTGGTGCTTCTTGTGAAGATGGCATAATTATGATAAGATAACGCCATCAACAGAGCGCAAGCTGCAAGGAGGCGAAATCATGTTGAACATCCGCCCTGTATCCGACCTCCGCAACAATTTTCGTGAGATTGAGGAAAGCGTCAAAAGCGGCAAGCCTGTGTACCTGACCAAGAACGGCTACGGCTCCATGGTGGTGATGAGCCTTGAGCACTATACAGCCCTCACCCAGGACATTGAGCAATTGCTGGACGAAGCGGACAAGGCCGCCACAGAAAGCCCGGTGCGTCATTCCCACGAGGAGGTCTTTGCCCGTGTCAGAAAACGCATCTCCAAATAAGCGCTATCAGCTGCGATACCTGGACCTTTTTGAAGAAGATCTCAACAAGATTGTTGATTACATCATGCACCACCTGGAAAGCCCGGAAGCGGCCGCCAACCTGGTCAGCGACGTGGAGGAGGCCATCAAAAAGCGCTGCACCTGCGCTGAATCCTTTGAGCCCTTCCAGTCCAATAGGGATCGCCAGCACCCCTACTATCGCATCTATGTGCACAACTACACGGTGTTTTATGTTGTCATCGGCGATGTGATGGAAGTGCGGCGCATCCTTTACAGCCGCAGAGATTTGGCGGAACTGTTGTAATCAATCATCTTTAAAGACTGAAAACACAGGGCGATATAACCCTGTGTTTTTGCTATATAAATTCCGGGGTCCGGGGAGGAACTCCCCGGGCTGGGGGTCTGGGGGATGAAATCCCCCAGGCGTCTTTCCGTTCTCTTCCGTTCTTTTCGTTCTCTATCTCTTCTTCCCCGCCCCTAGGCCTCCTCGTCCCGGCTCTGCCAGAGGAGCTCCTTCCATTTGCGGCCGGTCTCCGTGGCGGCGAGGCCGCCCTGGGCGGTTTCCTTGAGAGCCAGGGGCAGGGACTGGCCCACCCGGTACATGGCCTCGATGACCTCGTCCGGGGGCACCTTGGAGTCGATGCCGGCCAGGGCCATCTCGGCGGCGGCCAGGGCATTGGCGGCGCCGCCGGCGTTGCGCTTGATGCAGGGCACTTCCACCAGGCCGGCCAGGGGGTCGCAGGCCAGGCCCAGCATGTTCTTCAGGGCGATGGCCATGGCCTGGGCGGAGGCGTGGGGGCTGCCCCCCATGAGTTCCACCAGGGCGGCGGCGGCCATGGCGGAGGCGGAGCCGATTTCGGCCTGGCAGCCGCCGGCGGCGCCGGAAATCATGGCGTTGTTGGCGATGACGTAGCCGATGGCCCCGGCGCAGAAGAGGGCTTTGACCAGGTCCTCGTCGCGAAGGCCCAGCTTGTCCTGGGCGGCTAGGAGGACACCGGGGAGGACGCCGCAGGAGCCAGCGGTGGGGGTGGCGCAGATGAGGCCCATGGCGGCGTTGACCTCGTTGCTGGCGACGGCATAGGTGAGGGCTTTTAAGAAGGTGGTGTCCGTGAGGAACTGGCCGGCCTGCAGGTAGTCGTTCAGGCGCTTGGCGTCCCCCCCGGTCATGCCGGAATGGGAGGTGACCCCTTCGATGCCCCTCTGGGCTGCGGCCTTCATCACCTGGAAGGACTCGGCCATGCCGGCGATCACCTGGGCTTCGGAGCGCTCGGTGTTTTTGACTTCCTGGCGGATCATGATGGCGGAGATGGGCAGCTGCTCCTGCCCGCAGAGGGCCACCAGGTCCTGAATGCTTTTGAACATGGCTTAGTTCTCCAGTTTGATGGTTTTGAAAATGCGGGGCTGGCTCTGGATGAGGCGCACCACATCGTTGGAAATGGGCTGGTCGGTCTCGATGACCATGAGGGCGTTTTCCCCCCGGTTGGCCCGGGACACCTCCATGTGGCTGATGTTGAGCTGGGCTTCGGCCAGCAGGCGGGTGACGGCGGCGATGACGCCGTAGGCATCCTGGTGGAAGATCAGGAGGGCGGGGGATTCCCCGGAGAGGCGCAGGTCAAAGCCGTCCACCCGGGTGATCTGCACCAGGCCGCCGCCGATGGAGATGCCGGTGACGTCCATCCTGCTGTCCCCGGCGGTGAGGGTGATAGACACGGTGTTGGGGTGGTTGGGGATGGCGGCCTCCTCGTGGAAGGAATAGTCCAGGCCCCGCTTTTCGGCCAGGTCAAAGGCCTCGGGGATGCGGGGGTCGGAGGTTTTGAGGCCCAGGACCCCGGCCAGAACGGCCACGTCGGTGGCATGGCCCCGGTAGGTCTTGGCGAAGGAGCCGAAGAAGTGGATGGCGGCGGCTTCCGGCGCCTTGCCAAACAGCTTCCGGGCCAACTGGCCGATGCGGACAGCCCCCGCGGTGTGGGAGCTGGAGGGCCCCACCATCACGGGGCCGATGATGTCAAAGACGCTGCGGTATTTCATGGCTGCTCCTGCTGTGTGTTTTTCATGCTCATCTTAGCACAAAACCGCAAAAAGAAAAGGAGCCCGGAGGCTCCTCCAGAATGAAGTCAAACCATATCAAAGGGGAGTTTCAGAGGGCACAGCCCTCTGAGTGAAATCGTATCGAGCGGCTCTGCCGCTCGGGCGGGGCGGTTTGCGCAGCAAACCATTCCACGCATGTTCGCCGGCCGGGAACGAAGTGACCAGGCGAACATGCCCGTTCCTCCTAACCGACAAAGTGTCCGCAGACACTTTGTCGATACTCAAAAGGAGCCCGCGGGCTCCCTTTTGCATGGACAAAGTGACCGCAGTCACCTGGGGGCAGGGTTACCAGGTAATATTATCCGGATCCGAGGCGTAGCCCATGACGCCCTTCAGGGCGTTGATGCTGTCCATGTCCTGCTGGTCCAGGGCGAAGTCGTAGACCTGGAGGTTCTCCCGGATGCGTTCGGGGGTGACGGACTTGGGCAGGGGCAGGAAGCCCATCTGCAGGCTCCAGCGCAGGGCCACCTGAGCCAGGGTCTTGCCGTGCTTGTTGACGATGTCCTGCAGCTCCTTCACCTCAAAGAGCTTGCCGGTGCCCAGGGGGCTGTAGGCCTGGAGGACCATGCCTTTTTCACGGCTGTAGTCCACGGTGTCCTGATGGACATCCCCGGGGCAGAGGCGGATCTGGTTCACCACCGGCTTGATGGCGGCGGTTTTCAGCAGTTCGTCGATGTGGTGGCGGCGGAAGTTGGAGATGCCCAGGGAGCGGATTTTGCCGGCCTGGACAGCCTCCTCCATGGCCCGCCAGCTGTCCGCGTTCATCTGCTGCCAGTTGTCTTTGAAATTGGCGGGCACCGGCCAGTGGAGGAGGAAGAGGTCGATATAGCTGGTTTGCAGCAGTTGCAGGCTGCGGTCGATGGCGGCCCGGGTGTCCTCATAGCCCCTAATCAGGTTGGTGAGCTTGGTGGTGATGTAGATTTCCTCCCGGGGAATGCCGCTGTCCTTCACGGCCCGGCCTACGCTGTTTTCGTTGCCGTAGCCCTGGGCGGTGTCGATGTGGCGGTAGCCGGCCTGGAGGGCGGCCTTCACGGCCTCATAGCCGATGTTGCCTTCCTCCACCTGGAAGGTGCCGTAGCCGATGCTGGGAATCTTTGTGCCGTCTGACAATGTATAATGGGTGCTGACTGTGTTCATTGCCTGTCTCCTTCATGCGTGGTCGAAAAAATAGCGCATCAAAGGCAGTATAACCATTTGTCCGATTCATTAATCAGCCCGGGGCCAGGGGAGCGATGGGTACAATCAAGGGAGCACGACAAGGAGGTGTCCCATGAGTTTGAAGAAGGTGCTGGTGTCCATGCCCAACCCCCGGGACTATGCCCGGCAGTTTGAAGAGGCGCTGCCCGGGGCCAGCTTTACCTATGAACGCTTTGAGAACCTGACCGGGGAGGACCTGGCCGGCTTTGACGCCGTGGTGGGCAACCCGGATGAAAAGGTTTTACAGCAGCTGACGGGGCTGAAGCTGCTGCAGCTGATCTCCTCCGGGGTGGCGGACCACTATGTGGAACGGGGCAAGGCCGACCCGGGCCTGTTGCTGTGCAGCGCCAGCGGCGCCTATGGCCACGCCATTTCCGAGCACATGGTGGCGGCCCTTTTGATGCTGATGAAGCGGCTGCACCAGTACCGGGACGACATGAAAACCGCCCCCTGGGTATCACGGGGCAGGGTGACCTCCCCCCGGGGCATGAAGGTGCTGGTGGTGGGGGCCGGGAACATCGGCACTGCCTTTGCCCGGCTGATGCAGCAGCTGGGCAGCCGCACCATCGGCCTGCGCCGGCAGGCAGACGGCGACAGCGCGGGCTTTGACGAAGTGTACACCATCGATATGCTGGATGAATTGCTGCCCCAGGCGGATGTGGTGGCCCTGTCCCTGCCGGACACCCCGCAAACCCGGGGCATCATGAATGCCGAGCGCTTTGCCCTGATGAAGGCGGGCAGCTATTTTCTGAACGTGGGCCGGGGCAGCGCCGTGAACCAGGAGGCCCTGCTGGCGGCCCTGGACAGCGGGCACCTGGCGGGGGCCTCGATTGACGTGACGGAGCCGGAACCCCTGCCAAAGGACCACCCCCTCTGGCAGCAGAAGCACCTGCTGCTCACCCCCCATGTTTCGGGTTTTTACCACCTGAAAGGCACCCAGGACGCGGTGGTGGACATCGCCCTTCACAATCTGAAGGCCTGGCCGGAGGGGCCCTACACCAGCCTGGTGGACTACAAGACGGGCTACCGGAAGAAGGATTGAGGGATAAAGGATGAATCATCGCCGTTTTTTGAGCGTGCTGCTGACCGCCCTGCTGCTGTCCCTGACGCTGACAGCAAATGCGGTGCCACCCCGGGACTTGGACTACGCCTACCTGCATACCACCTCCGGCTACCTGATTGTGGGCCGGGAGGTGCACCTGGAGGTGGTGCTGCCGGAGGGAGCCGGGGGCTATACCTATGAATTCACCCTGTTTTACACCCACGACCGGGAGGAGACCGGGAACTTCCAGGGCATTGACCAGGTGAAGGCCCAGGCGGACAACAGCTTTAGGTTTACGCCGGAGAAGCCCGGCCAGTACTTTGTGGAGGCGGTGATCATGGATGCGGATTACCGCAGCCTGACCCTGCACAGCGAGCCCTTCTACTGCTATGAGGAGGGCTCGGAAGCAGACCCCGCCACCCTGCCGGGGAAGGTGGTGCAGGTGGCCGGGGAGGCGGAGGCCCAGGGCTTTGCCAGCCAGTATGAAAATGCCCTGTACCTCCACGACTGGCTCACCCACAACGCGGACTATGACGAGCCCATGACCATCCACACCCCGGAGGGGGTGCTGCTGCGGGGGGAGGGGGTGTGCGAAAGCTATGCCCTGGCCTACCAGATGCTGCTGCGCCAGGCGGGCATCAAAAGCCAGTATGTCACCGGCTACTCCCGTGGCCAGCTCCACGCCTGGAACCTGGTGCACCTGGACGGGGAATGGACCTTCATCGACCCCACCTGGAACGACCCGGTGGGGGGCGGCAAGGAGGGCCATGATTATTTCGGCATGACGGATGTGCAGCTGGCCCGGGACCACGACTGGAGCACCGGCAAGCAAAAGCCCCCGGCGGCTACGGCAGATACCCACAACTACCTGCTGAAAAATGGCTGGATGCCCTTTGACAACCCGGAGGGCCTGGCGGCGCTGATGACCCGGGAGCTGGCGGACAAGAACCCCAGGATCCAGTACACCTACCTGGGGGAGGACCGATATTTTGATACCATGTACGAGATTAAAAAGTTCATGGAAGCCCAGTCCCACAAGCATTTTGTGGAGAGCTATTCCTACGGCGGCAGCGCCTATGCCGGGGCCATGGAGGTGACCTACGGGGATTTCAGCGACTACATCCCCTTCACCGACGACGAGGGCTTCCTGGCCGCCATGGACGGCCAACTGAAGGCCAAGGCCCCGGTGATCAAGATGTATTACCAGGGGGATGACCGCTATTTCAACTACGGCAGCTATCTGAACCGCTTTCTGACGGACAAGGCGGCGGAGTACGGGGTGAAATCCTATTCCTACACCTACTATCCCTTCCACGGGGTGGCGGAACTGGAATATAACGATTGATTCATCAGGATAAAACAAGGCCCGGGGCTGCATGTGTTGCCCCGGGCTTTTTCGCTGGCGTAAAACTATACCGGCCTGGTCTTCATCTTGTCCCCGTCGTAGTACAGCATGGTGCCCGGGGGGATGGAATGGGTGAGCCAGACGTTGCCGCCGATGACGCAGCCGTCCCCCACATGGGTGTCGCCCCCCAGGATGACGGCGCTGGCGTAGATGACCACCCGGTTGCCGATCTTGGGATGGCGGTCCACCCCTTTGACGGGCTTGCCCTCGCTGTCCAGGGAGAAGGAGCGGGCCCCCAGGGTGACCCCCTGGTAGAGCTTCACATCGTCCCCGATGACGGTGGTTTCCCCGATGACGATGCCGGTGCCGTGGTCGATGCAGAAGCGCTGGCCGATCCGGGCGCCGGGGTGGATGTCGATGCCGGTTTTTTCATGGGCGTATTCGCTCATGATCCGGGGCAGGAGGGGGATGCGGCGCAGGTACAGCTCGTGGGCCAGGCGGTGGATGCTGACGGCGTAAAAGCCGGGGTAGCAGATGAGCACCTCCTCGCAGCTCCTGGCGGCGGGGTCCCCCTCGTAGATGGCCATGGCGTCCTCAATGAGCAGGGACTTGATACGGGGCAGCTGGCTGAAAAAATCCCGGGCCAGGTCCTCAGGCGCCCGGTCGGCGCCCTCCCCGAAAAAGGGCAGGGAGAGGGCAATCAGCTCCTTGAGGTTCTGGAAGGCCGAGGCATAGACGTCGTCCATCTGGCCTTTGTGGCTGTCAGATATCCTGAAATAATGGGGGAACATCAGGGTTTGCAGGTCCTTGATGAGGAGGATGACCTGGCGCCGGTCCGGCACGCAGGCGCTGCTGGTGACGGGGTTTTCACAGCAGATGGGCAGGGCGTCCAGGGCGGCGAGGATGTGTTCTTTCTGGTTTTCAACAGGTGTGTTATTGCTGTGCAATCAACTCGACTCCTTTTTAGTTTTGGGTATATGTCTGCATGATCTTTGAAAATATTCCGGGGTCCGGGGAGTAACTCCCCGGGCTGGGGGCTTGGGGGATGCAATCCCCCAACGATCTCCGGTCCTCATTCCCCGTCAAACAAGCCCCCGGACAGATAGCGGTTGCCGGCATCGGGAAGGATGACGGCGATGGACTTGCCGCTGTTGCGGTCTTCCCGGGCCAGGCGGAGGGCGGCGTGGAGGGCGGCGCCGGAGGAGATGCCGCAGAGGATACCTTCGGTGCGGGCCAGGAGGCGGGCGGTGCGGGCGGCGTCCTCGTCGGTGACGGTGAGGACCTGGTGGTAGATGCCGGTGTCCAAAACCTCCGGGACGAAGCCGGCGCCGATGCCCTGGATTTTGTGCTTGCCCTTCTGGCCGGTGGACAAAACGGGGGAGCCGGCGGGCTCCACGGCGACGATCTCCAGGTCCGGGAACTGCTCCTTCAGGTAGCGGCCGGCCCCGGTGATGGTGCCGCCGGTGCCCACGCCGGCGACGAAGATGTCCAGGCGGCCATGGACGGCCCGGGCGATTTCGGGGCCGGTGGTGTCGTAGTGGGCCTGGGGGTTGGCGAGGTTCTCGAATTGCTGCACATAGACGCTGCCGGGGTTTTCTGAGACGATTTCCCGGGCTTTTTCCATGGCGGCGGGCATGCCCCCGGCCCCGTCGGTGAGGATCAGCCGGGCGCCGTAGGCGTTGAGGAGCTGGCGGCGCTCCAGGCTCATGGTGTCGGGCATGGTGAGGATGAGACGGTAGCCCCGGGCGGCGGCCACCATGGCCAGGCCGATGCCGGTGTTGCCGCTGGAGGCTTCCACGATGAGGCCGCCGGGCTTGAGGCTGCCGTCCTGTTCTGCGGCCTTGACCATGGACAGGGCGATGCGGTCCTTGACGGAGCCGGCGGGGTTTAGGGACTCGGCCTTGGCCAGGATATCGGCGGTGAGGCCCAGCTCCTGCTGGAGGCGGTTTAGG
This sequence comes from Clostridia bacterium, assembly GCA_036834245.1. GTDB lineage: Bacteria > Bacillota > Clostridia > Christensenellales > Aristaeellaceae > UBA6115. The sequence goes on from DAITOE010000014.1 coordinate 10,078, forward strand.
TGGATGAGGGGGGTTTTTCCGATGGCGCGGCCAATGTTTTTGCGGGTTTTCATGGGTTCACTCCTGTTTCTGGTTGAAAAACAACAAAGACTCCCTGGCATCATACCGCAGGGAGCCCGGGTTCAGGCCTGCGAGCTGTTTCATTCCGGTTTCTTTTGGGGAAGGGATGGTGCAAAAAGCGCGGTGGGGCGGGGTAAACAACCTGGCAGAAGAATTTGGGACACAGCGGACAAGCCCTTTACATTCGTACTAATTTCGTTTATGATGTTAGCACGAAAGGTTGTGAGCCGATGGGGATTGATCTGAAACTCCAAGAACTGATTGAACAACACCAGGGCGTCATCAAAACGGCCCAGGCGCTTGAAATCGGCGCAGACAAGGCGTCCTTTTATCAATATGTCAGGGACAACCATCTGGAGCGCATTGCCCATGGTGTATACGCCACAGCAGATGCCTGGGTGGACAGCCTGTATGTGCTGCACCTGCGGAGCGCACAGGCGATTTTTTCGCATGAGAGCGCCCTGCTCCTGCACGACATGACGGATAGGGAGCCGACTTTTCCTTCGATTACCGTGCGTACGGGCTACAATCCGTCACGGCTGGCAGCGGAAGGAATCCAGGTGTACACAGTTAAGAAATCCCTGCACGGCATCGGCAGGACGACGGCAGTGACTGCGTTTGGGCATGCTGTGCCGGTGTATGACGTGGAACGGACCCTCTGTGACATTGTCCGCAGCCGGAACAGGCTGGAGTACCAGGTCTTTCAGGGAGCGCTGAAGGCCTATGTGCGCAGGGCAGACAAGCAGCTCAACCGGCTGATGCGCTATGCTGCCTTGTTCAAGGTTGAAGCCATTGTACGGGAATATTTGGAGGTGCTTTTGTGATCAAAACATCGCGGCAGCTGAAGGACAAGATCCGCAACCTGGCGGCTTCCAAATCAGCCAATGCACAACTGCTGATGCGTACCTTCATGACGGAGCGTTTCCTTGAGCGCATTTCGGTTTCTGCATATCATAACAGGCTCATCCTCAAAGGCGGAACCCTGGTAACGGCCATGGTGGGGATTGAAGCCAGGTCCACCATGGATGTGGACTTCACAGTCAGAGGTGTTCACTTTGATGAGGATGAAATCCTTGCCATGCTCACCTCGATTGCATCCCTCAGCGTAAATGACAACGTGGTTTTCAGGGTACTTGGCATTTCAGGCATCATGGGCGATGCTGAGTACCCCGGCTTCCGCGTCAGCATGGAAGCGCTGTTTGACGGCACGGTGATTCCCGTCAAAATCGACTGCTCCACCGGAGATGCGATCACCCCTGGCGCAATCCGTTATCCCTATCGCCTGATGTTTGAAGACCGCAGCATTCCGGTGTTGTCTTACAATCTGGAAACTGTACTGGCAGAGAAGCTTGAAACCATTGTAAGCCGGGGCGTGCTGAACACGCGGATACGGGATTATTATGATGTATACGTCCTGCTTCAGACATACAAGGAGAGCATTTCCCGGGATGATTTCAAGGCTGCTTTTGCAGCGACCGTGAAACAGAGAGGTTCGGAAAACCTGATGGCACAAGCCGGAGAGATTCTGCGGGACTGCGCCTTGAGCGATGCGCTGCAGCAGCTGTGGAAGGCATATGCCTCATCTTTTTCTTATGCTGCCTCGCTTCACTGGAATCAAGTCATGGGGGCTGTTTCTGAACTTGCAGAAGGCGCAGTATAAGAGTGCTGCGATTCACCAATGAAAAGGAGCCGGGAAGGCTCCTTTTCAGTCCTGCCAAAGCGCTTATTCCGCCGGCTTTATTTTATCCCCCCACTTGCCCATGTAGTGGGCGGCGATGAAGCCCGCCACCAGGACGGCCACACAGATGGCACCGGTGATGAAATCCGGGATGGCGTACTCGGGGGGCGGGAAGAGGATGATGGCCAGGGTGCTGGAGGCCACCAGGCCCACCACGGCGTTGGAGGCGATGCCGTGCTGGCGCTCAAAGAGCCGGTCCACAAAGCGGGCGAAGACGAAGGCCACAATCAGGATGCCGATCATGAGGGGGATGATGATGGAGAAATTGAGGTCCTTTACCCCGGCCATCAGCTTGGTGTAGATGCCGATGAACAGCAGGATACTGGAGGAGGACAATCCGGGCACCACCAGGGAGAAACCCCAGATGATGCCGGAGACAAAGGACCACATCAGGGTGGGGGTGAGGTCCTGGGCAGAGGTCTGCCGGGAGATGAAGAAGAGGAATGCCATGAGGGCCACGAAGCTGACGATGAGGGCGGTGAGGTTGTTCTTCTTCTCCCGGTCGGTCAGGCGGACGCCGTTCCTGGGCTTTTGGGCCGCCCGGTACAACTCCGGCAGGGTGCCCAAAATCAGGCCGATGAAAAGGGCCAGGGGGATGGGGCTGTCCCCGGAGAACATCCAGGCCACCAATTTGGCAAAGCCCCAGAAGCCCAGGGCCACACCGATGATGATGGGGACGAAAAGCTTCCAGTGGGTTTTGAAGGTCTGGATGGGCCGGGACAAAAAGGCCATCATGGGCCGGTAGATGCCGAAGATCACGGCCAGCACCCCGCCGGAAACCCCGGGCAGGATGGCGCCGCCGCCGATCAAGGCGCCCTGGATGATGCGGAAGAGGAACAGCAGGGGGCTGTTCTCGGCTTGCCTGGTGTTGACGGTCATGCTTGTTACCTCCTGATGATACCGGGGCTTATCCTACCACAATGCCGCGGGCTTTGACAGCCGGGGTGCCTTATACTGGACTCAATCATTAACGCTTCCATGAGCAGGCCCTGCGTCAGGCTTCACTCCACTACGTTTGCTGCCGAGGCAAGCTCGCCAGCGCACTACGTTCCGGAACCCTTCCTTCCGCTTGAAAGCAGGCTTTCAAGCGAGAGGAGGGAACCCGAAGCGGACGCCTCCGCCGTGCTTGCACGGTGGAAAGGGAGCGCAGGGCGTCCCGACGAGACTACGCCTCCTTCACTCAGCTTAGCGGAGACAAAAAATTGCTCGGCCCATGAGTGCGTTAATTCATTCGTCCAGTATTAGCCCGCCTGCTGTTTCTGCCGGCAGGGCACCAGGCTGTCGATGCGCTTGATGCCCAGGTCCTTGAGGTGCTGCACGGCATCGTCATAGACCCCTGTGTCGGCATAGCGGGCGGGGTCGTGGGCGTCCAGGCCGATGATGGCGGTGGCGCCCTCCTGGGCGGCAATTTCCCAGAAGCCCGGGGTGGGGTAGCCGAGGCCGGTGCGCCAGGACTGGGGATAAAGGCCGGCCAGGTTGTACTCCAGGGGCAGGTTCAACTGGATGGCCGCCTGGATGATGTCCCGGCTGGCGGCCTTGCAGTCCGCATCAAAGCGGGGATAGCCGATCATGAACAGCTCCGGGTGGGCCAGGGCGCAGAAATGGCCTGTCCTCATCCCGGCGATGGTGTGGTCGGTGTAGCGGCGCAGCAGCCGGGGGCTTTTGATGGCGCCGAAATAGACATCCTCAATGGGGTCATCATAATGGCTGCCCAGGATCAGGTAGTCCAGCTGGTGGGTCTGCACCAGGTCCAACAGCCAGGGGTGGTAGGGCTTGTAATACTCCGCCTCCAGGCCGATGAAGACTTCAATCTCCCCGGCATAGTTTTCCCGCAGGGACTGGCAGGAGCGCAAATAGTCCGGAAACTCGGTGACGTGCATGCGCATGCCGGATACCTGGCCCTCGTGGTCCGGGAAGGGGCTGTGGTCGGAGATGCCCAGCTGGCGGTAGCCGGCAGCGATGGCGGCCTGGACGTATTCCTCGTCCCGGCCGGTGGCGTGGTTGCACCTGGTGGTGTGGCTGTGAAAATTGGTACGGATGGCGGTGGTCTCCTTCTCTGGCAGCAAGGCAGCCGGGGCTGCGGATAAATTGAGCGATGCCGGCGTCTTCATGGACGTGCTGGCCACCATATTATACACATTATGCCGGGGATTGCCAGCATCAAGGGGGAAAATGACAGAAAAAAGCCGGGATATCAGGTCCCGGCGTATATCGACGAAGTGACTGAGGTCACTTCATCGGTTGGAGGGAACGGGCATTTTCCCTTGTTCACTTCGTTCACGGCCAGGGAAAATGCGCGGAATGGTTTGCTGCGCAAACCGCCCCGCCCGCCCGGCAGAGCCGGGCGATACGATAAGGGTCAGAGGGCTGTGCCCTCTGAAACTCCCCTGGAGTTCGTGTGTGTTAGAAAAACGCCGAGATGCAGGATCTCAGCGTCTGTCTGGTCAAGGGGTGTGCTTCCTCAGGCCTGCAGGCCCAGGCGCAGGATGCGCTCCACGTCCTCCTTGCTGCCGGCGCCTTCCAGGGCTTTTTTGCCGTTGACGAAGAAGGTGGGCACATAGTAGAAGGGCTCCGGTGCCTTGAAGTTGGGGGTCTTGTGGACGTCCACCAGCTCCACCAGGACGTTTTTCAATTCCGGCTTTTCCTCCCGCAGCTCCTTCATCCAGGCCTTGGCATGGGTGCAGGCGGGGCAGCCTTCAAAGTGGTACAGGGTGATGTTTGACATGGTTTTCATTCCTTCTCATTGCATTTTGCAGGCACCTGATGATGCCGGAGCCGCTTGCCGGAAAGCACCCTTCCCGCGCCGGCTGATGCCAGTATACCCGCTTGTGCCGGTGTTGATACACCCGGCGTGCAAACAATTATAAAATCAAGCTTTCCTGGTGTTGACGGCGGATTTTCGGACAGATTTTCCGTTTTTGTCCAGTGGTGTTTAACACCACAGAAAAGGAGCCTGTTGGCTCCTCAGTGAATGAAGACAAACCATATCAACGGGGGAGTTTCAGAGGGCACAGCCCTCTGAGTGAAATCGTATCACGCGGCTCTGCCGCGTGTGCGGGGCGGTTTGCGCAGCAAACCATTCCACGCATGTTCGTCGGCCGGGAACGAAGTGACCAGGCGAACATGCCCGCTTCTCCTAAACGACAAAGTGTCCGCAGACACTTTGTCGACACTCAAAAAGGAGCCCGCCGGCTCCTCAAATGATCGCGGTTATTATTGCGTCAGGCGGTGTGCTTGACCCGGTCGTGCTCCTCGGCCCGCTTGCCGTCGCCCCAGCGGTCCATGGTGCCCACCAGGTAGCCGGTGATGCGGCGGATGCGCTCAAAGGGCTGGGCCTCAAAGGTGTAGTCCAGGGCCACCTCGTCCCCCTCCACCTGGATGGCGATGCGCTTGGGTTCCCGGCCAAACTGCTCCCGGGCACGGTTCAGGTAGGCGTTCAGCTCCTCCTGGGGCAGGGCGCCCCCGGTGACAACAAATTCACAGGCCATGGTATCCTCCTTGGTGCAGGCGCAAACAGCGCCGGATCTTCGTTTATACTAAACGCACTCTTTAATGCTTCCATGAATCGGTCTGCGTCAGGATTCACTCCACTTCGTTCGCTGCCAGGACAAGCCTGCCAGCTCACTATGTTCCGGAATCCTTCCTTCCGCTTGAAAGCAGGCTTTCAAGCGAGAGGAGGGACCCCGAAGTGGACGCCTCCGCCGAGCTTGCGAGGTGGAAAGGGAACGCAGAGAGTCCCGACGAGGCTACGCCTCGTTCCTTTGACTTAGCAGAGCCATCGAAAATCCTCGATCCATGAGTGCATTAACTCGTGTGTTTAGTATTAATGCAATCTGCGGACAAACCGCTATCCTACTCTACCACATCTTGTGGCAGATTGCACGAAAAAATCCACAGATTGTGGATATACTCTGATATGAGCCTGGCAGGGGCCCCTGGGCTGCTGCCGGACAAGCCTGAAATCTGGAGGAAAATCTGATGAGCAAACCCCACGTGGCCTTTGTCTGCGTCCACAATTCTTGCCGGAGCCAGATAGCGGAAGCCCTGGGCCGGCACCTGGCCGGGGAGGTGTTTCACAGCCATTCCGCCGGCACGGAGACCAGGCCCCGGATCAACCAGGACGCCGTGCGGCTGATGAAGGAAATCTACGGCATTGATATGGAGGCATCCCAGCGCAGCAAGCTGCTGGACGCTTTGCCGCCAGTGGATATCGTCATCAAAATGGGCTGTGAGGTGGCCTGCCCCTATGTGCCGGGGCAGCATGTGGAGGACTGGGGCCTGGAGGACCCCACCGGCCGGGGGGATGAGGCCTTCCTGCACACCATCCGCCTGATTCATGAGAAGGTGCTGGCGCTGAAGGCGGCCATCATGGGCGGAGACATCCCGCTTGCTGCTGTGGATTCGGCAGAATAATCCCACCACCTCAAAACACATGAGACGAAAACACAGGGGACGGACCCCTGTGTTCCAGAATGAAGACAAACCATATCAAAGGGGAGTTTCAGAGGGCACAGCCCTCTGAG
>DAITOE010000015.1:0-16225 GCA_036834245.1 Clostridia bacterium
GACAACACCAGCGCCAGCATCATCGACATGAACGAGAACCTGGCCGGCGTACAGGACCAGCCCACGGACAACCCCGGGGCCGCCTCCCTGGCCCAGTTGAAGCTGGAACAGTTCATGGCCGCCTGGGCCCGGAAAGACTACGCCGGGATGGTGGGCAATTCCGCCCCCAACTGGGTGAACCAGTTTGAAACCCAGCGGGCAGCGGAGACCGACATCTTCCACCGCAGCTCCATCCGCACCCCGGTGCAGTACCAGGTGATTGATGTGTCCGGCAGCGACACCGACCAGACCCGCACCATCACCATGCAGGCGCTGATGAGCCGCAGCGACGGTCAGGAACCCCAGCTGTACCAGTTCCAGATCCTGATGATCCGGGCCAACAACGAATGGTACGTGGACCCGGTGTCCATCTCCTCCCCCCAGGTGGTGCAGCAGGCCCAGAGCCAGGTGGACATGGGCCAGCAGGCCCTGGCGGAGGAAAACGAGCAGCAGCAGGTTGCCGCCAATGTCACCACCCAGGTGCAGGTGCCCCAGGTGAACACCACCCCCTCTGATACCCTGCTGTACTACAACCAGGACGGCGGCGAGTACTACCACCTGGACCCCAACTGCTCCTCCATCGGCGCCAAATACAAGCCGCTGAAGGCCACCTTCTATTTCCGGGATGTTAGCAGCGAAACCTTCAAGAACCTGAAAACCTGCCCGCATTGCAATGCGCCCAAGCGGCCATGAGGTATCATATCGACACCATCCCGATTTGGGATGCCATGAAAACCGACAGCGAATGCCCCTTGTGCGCCCTGCGCCGCAGGACGGAGCGCCTGCTGGTGGACCGCAGCCTGGGGGCTTCTGTCATGTCCCCGGACACCCGGATCCGGGTGAATGAGCGGGGCTTTTGCTCCCGCCACCAGGCCATGATGTATGATTTCCCCGGCGGCAACCGCCTGGGCCACGGACTGATGATGCTGTCCCACCTGCAGTCCTTGCGTCCCCGGGTGGAAAAGGCGGCCCGAAACAGCGCCCAGGGCACCAGCGGTGCCGGCGCCCTCTCCCGGCTGTTCAAGGCAGGGAAGGCCGAGGCAGCTGCTGCAGACAGCCCCCTGGATGCCCTGGCTGCCACCTGCCTGCTGTGCGAGGAAATGCGCCAGCAGTCCGACCGCCAGACCGCCAGCCTCCTGCACCTGTGGAAGACGGAAAAAGCCTTCCGGGATGCCTTCTTAGCCTCCAAGGGCCTGTGCGTGCCGGACACCGCCCATGCCCTGAAGATGGCGGAGGAGCTGCTCTCCGGCGAATCCCTGAAGGATTTCAAAACCGCCGCCACCCGGCTGCTCAATGAGAACCTCAAGCGGCTGGAGGAGGAATTGGAGTGGTTCACCCTGAAGTTTGACTACCGCAATGCGGACAAGCCCTGGGGCAACTCAAGGGACGCCCTGGAGCGCACAGTGAACAAGCTGCGGGGCTGGACCCTGGGCCCGGAGCCCATGCAGGACGATGCATAGGCCCGCCGCTGCCCGCGCAGCTGCCCTGCTGCTTGCCCTTCTTTGCCTGTTTTTCACCTGCCCGCAAACCATGTCTGCGGGCAGCCTGCTTTCCTATGAGGCCCCGGACAGCACCGCCCAGGTGCAGGCAGTCCTCTATTTCCGCTACCTGAACAGCCCCTACCTGAGCCCTGAAACCCGCAGCATCACCGTGCCCCACACAGAAAGCCTGGAGATGGCCCTGGTGAAGGAATTGATCCGGGGCCCCGGCGGCAGCGCAGACTTGCTCACCGGGCTGTTTCCCGGGGACACCGAGGTCCTCAACGTACTGCAGGAGGGCAACCGGCTGTTTGTCACCTTCTCCAGGCAGGTGGAGAACCCCCTGGACAAGGAGAACACCTTTTCCAAGGCCGCCCGGGAGGAGGCCCAGCTGCGCCGCAGGCTCTTGACAGCCAGCCTGGTGAACACCCTCACCGAATACGGGGCCTTTCAGGACGTCCAGGTGCTGATCCTCAGGGACCCTGGCCAGCACAGCTCCATGCGCCTAAGCGAGGCCTTTTACCTGGAGGACAGCGACCTGCTCCCCGGCCCCCTCACAAGGCAGGAGGAGCGGATCATCACCCCGGGCAACGCCCTGTCGGTAATCCTATCCTTCTGGGAGCAGCAGAATTGGTCCGCCCTGATGAAGGTGGTGGCCCTGCGGGGGGATGAAGGCAGCACCATGAAGCTTACAGATTTCCAGCAGCTGCCCGCCCTCCTGGAAACCACCGTGACCCCTGGCAGCATCGCCCCGGACGGCAGCAGCGCCGTGGTGCTGCTGGACGCCGGCTTCAAGAAGCAGGACGGCAGCACCGCCTCCCTGGCGGCCTTCCCCGTGCTGCTGCTGCGGAGCCACCAGGGCTGGCTAATGAGCCTCAAATCCCTGCAGGCCCTCCTGGAGGCTGCCCGATGAAAAACGCCTTGAAAGCTCTTGCCCTGCTCAGCGCCCTGCTTGTCCTTTCCGCCTGCACCGCCAGCCTGCCCATTTCAAAGGAGAGCGGCGTCACCCTGCCGCCGCCTGCCCTGGCCTTTGATGCGCCCCAGGGGGATGCCGCAGAGAGCATGGCGGCCACCGTCCTTCTGTGCCTGCCCTCAGCCAGAACCGGGCAACTGGAGTATTTCCAGGAGCGGGTGTTGATGTCCGGCAGCCGGCACCCCGCCGAATACACCCTGCGCCGCCTGTTCACCTACACCGGCACCACCCTGGCCAACCCCCTCTCCAGCCAGGTGCAGCTGGCGCTCAACCCCGGCAGCGCCATTGAGATTTCCGGGGACACCGCCACGGTGAACCTGGCCCCCAGCGCCCTGAACCTGTCCAATGCCGAGCGCTATACCGTGAGCCGGGCCATCGCCAACACCCTCACCCAGTGGGGGGACATCCGCTATGTGAACATCCTGATCAACAGCCGGCTGCTGGGCCTGGACACCGCCTCCTCCATCCCCCTGGGCAGCCTGGGCAAAACTGCCGACGGCGACATCGCCGCCCTCTGGGAGGCAGCCAGCCGGGCCCCTGCCAACCCGGGTGCCGCCTACACGGGAATGGCCACCATCTACTACCCCGTCAGCGCAGGCCGGGGCATTGCTGCCCAAGCCCAGCTCATCACAGCCGCCAGCCGCAGCCTGTCGGACATGGCCCTGTCGCTGCTGGAAGCCATGTCCGCCCCGGGGGACCGCCCCCAGAACACCCCGGTCATCCCGGATTTGGGCACCCTGCTCTTGAACCCGCCTGTGGTGGATGAAGGGACCGGAGGCACAGGCCGCATCCTTCGCTTGCAGTTCCACGAAAGCATGAACGAAGCCCTCATTGCCGCAGGCATCACCCGCTCGGTGATGATGGCCGCCCTCACCTATACCCTCACCACCTTCCTCCCCTACACCGCCGGGATCAGCGTCGCCATCGGCAATGAACACCTGGGCGCCCTGGTGCCTGCCGGGCTGTATGACGGCGCCGGGGAGCAGATTGTGTTTGATAACGGCGTCATGCAGCGCAGCCAGTTCAGCCGCTTTCTGCTGGACCACTGCAGCCTCTATTTTGCCAATGCCGACGGCAGCCTCACCCTGACCCGCCGGGCCATCCCCTATTACCAGATGCACAACCCCCGCTACCTGATCAATCAGCTGATGGAAGGGCCCAAGAATACCGACAGCGTCACGGGCTTAGCCCCGGTGCTGCCGGCTGACCTGAAGGATGCAGATTTGTTGGGGATTTCCGTGCAGGCAGACACCGCCCTGGCTCATTTTTCCGGGCGGCTTACAGACGCTGCCAGCGCCTTTGATGAGGGGCAGGAGCTGCTGATGGTCTACGCCATGGTGAACACCCTAACCCGCCTCCCCGCCATCCACCAGGTCTGCTTCTTCATTGACGGCGCCCAGGACGGCACCTTTGTCCGCCAGGTGGATATAGCCGGCGTCTTTTTGCGCAACGAGGGGATTATAAGGTAGGGACGTGGGGACGTGGGGACGCTGGGGGATTGCATCCCCCAGACCCCCAGCCCGGGGGGATTCCCCCCGGACCCCGGAAATTTCATGTGGATTCTTTATATGTGAGTATGCTCAGAACAATACGAATTCAATAGTTGTTAACCTTTATTTAGAGGGAGTTCCACCGTGAATACCGCCCCCTGCCCTTCTTCACTGGCAACGCTCACGTTGCCGCCATGCAAATTGACATACTGCTGCACGATGGACAGGCCCAGGCCCGTGCCGCCGGACTCCCTGCCCCTGGCCTTGTCCACCCGGTAAAAGCGCTCAAAGATATGGGGCAAGCTGTCCCTGGGGATGCCGTTGCCGCTGTCGGTCACGGTGAGCACCGCGTTGCGGCCCACCCGCTGCAGGCCCACCTTCACCCAGCCGTTTTGCGGGGTGTATTTCACGGCGTTTTCCATCAGGTTGTACACCACCTGCTGCAATTTGGCCTTGTCGGCATACATGTCGCAGCTGTCGGTCAGGTTCAGGCTGATCTCCTGGCCGTTTTGCTCTGCGATGGGGGCCAGGCGGTGCTGGGTGTCCTTCACCACCTCTGCCAGGCTCATCCGCTCCCGGTTGAGGCGGGTGGTTCTGGAGTCGGCGTGGACCAGGGTCAAGAGGTCCGACACGATGGAGGACAGGCGGTTGATCTCCTGGTTCACATCGCTTAAAAACTCCGTGCGCAACTCCGGGTCCAGGTCCGGCTGGTAAATGAGGCTTTCGATCATAATCTTCATGGTGGCCAGGGGGGTTTTCAATTCATGGCTGGCGTTGGACACGAACTGGTTCCGGGTCTGGTTCAAGGACTCCAGCTGGTCGCTCATGGAGTTGAAGGCCAGGGCAAGCTGGCGGATTTCGCCGCTGCCCTTCACCTGGGCCCGCACCCCCAGATCCCCCTTGGACATGCTCTTGATCACCCGGGTCATGTCGGAAATGGGCTGGGTGAGCACCCGGGAGAAGACCATGCCCGCAATCACCGCCGCCAGGGCCACCCCCACAAACAGCAGCACCATGTTGTTTTGCAGGAACAGCAGGCTGTTCATCATTTCCTTGACGGAGGACACCAGCAGCATCACCCCGATGACATGGGAGGACTGGATGATGCCGGCGGTGGAATAGCTGGCCCATTCATCATTGGAAGAAAAGCCCAGCAGGTTCAGCCGGGCGATGGCCTCCCCGGAGTTTAAGGAGTGAATCCCGTAATCCGCCGTCTGGCCCGACAGGAGTATGCTGACCACCTCCGGGTAGTGCAGCCGCCGGCCCATGGCGGCCTGGAAGCTGTCGGACTGGACCTTGCCGTCCTTGTCCAGCAGCAGCACCCTGCCCCCCAGCTCCGCCCCCGCCTTGCGCACCACGGCATCAATCCCGGCGGCATTGCCCCGGGACAGTTCATCCGCGGCCTGGACCGCCCATTTCTCAAGGCCGGCCCGGTCCCCCTGGATGCGCACGTCAAAGAGGTAGTCCCCCAGCATGTTGATGAGGGTGCTGGCCATCAACAGGAAGGACAAACCGATAATGAAAAAAAAAGCCAGCATGACTTTCCATCGGATGCTGGCGAAAGGGCGTCTAATCATCCCGGTCTGTGAAATAGTAACCGACTCCCCACTTGGTAAAAATGAACTCGGGCTGGGTGGGGTTGCGCTCCACCTTCTCCCTGAGGCGGCGGATGTGGACATCCACCGTGCGCTCGTCCCCGGCGTAGTCGTTCTTCCAGACGGCGTCCAGCATCTCTTCCCGGCTGAACACCCGGCCCCGGTTGTTGATGAACAGGGTGAGCAGGTCAAACTCCTTGGCGGTGAGGCGGATGTCCTTGCCGTCCAGGCTCACGGAGCGGTTGACGGAGTTGACCGCCAGGTCCCGCACCTTGATGACCTTGTTGTCCTCCTGGTTGCCGGCAGGCAGGGTGCGCCGCAGGATGGACTTGATGCGGGCCTTCACCTCCAGGATGTTGAAGGGCTTGGTCATGTAGTCGTCCGCGCCGTATTCCAGGCCCAGGATCTTGTCCATGTCCTCCCCTTTGGCGGTGAGCATGATGATGGGGACGTTGCTGACCTCGCGGATGCGCTGGCACACCACGATGCCGTCCAGCTTGGGCAGCATCACGTCCAGCAAAATCAGGTCCACATGGTTGTTGTGGAACACCTGCAGCGCCTCCTCGCCGTCGTAGGCGGTGAGCGTCTCATATCCATCTTTCTCAAGTGTGAACTTCAAGCCCTTAATCAACAGGGGTTCGTCATCCACCAACAGTATTCGCTTGGCCACCGCGGTCCATCCTTCCTTTTTACAAAAACATTTGCATATTTACCGTTTAATTATATGAAATAACCAGAATAATTGCAAGCGATTCGCAATAATCCTTCATAATTTAGAAACACTGGCAGCCGGCGGATGCTAAATCCCCCGCAGATCCCCCGTCTCAATGGCGCGTTTGAAGCACAGGTAGGTGAGCACCGTATCAAAGCGGGCATCATGCAATCTCAGGTCTTCCGTCTGAAACCACGCCCGGGTGCGCCCGGCCGCCTCCTCTTCCGTGACGCCGTAGTAAGCGGCCAGTTCCAAAAGCCTGGGGGGCTTGGGCCGCCCGGTGACCACCTTGCGGGCCAGGTTCATCAGGCCCGACGCATAGTTCATGGTGCAGAAGGTGGGGATTTTCCGGAGCTTGAGGCCGGCCCGCTCCATCTCCACCCGCAAATAGCGCTCGTCTGCTGCCACGTTGTGGCCCACCAGCAGGCTGGCGCCATTGAAATCGGGCAAGAAATCTGCCGCAATGTCCTCAAAATATTTTCCGCCGGACAATTCTTCCAGCATCTCCATGGAGAAGCCGTGCACCTCCTGGGCGCCTTCTGACATATCATCCACCGAGAAAAAGTAGTTGCAGGCCCGCACCAGCCCGTTCCCCTCCTCCAGCAAATAGGCCAGCTGGCAGATCTGCCCGGGCTCCAGGGCGGTGGCTTCGGTATCGAACACCAGGATGGGGCCTTTCATCAGTCCAATTCCTCCACTTCCTCCACCTTTTCCTTGTGCCCCAGCACCAGGAGGCTGTCCCCCGGCTCAAAGACGGTATCCCCCGACAGGTCCATCAGCATCTCCTCCTTGCGGTAGATCGCCAGGACAGACACGCCGTAGCGCCTGCGCACGTCCACATCCTTCACGCTGCGCCTGGCCCAGTCCCTGGGGCAGGTGATGTAGGCAATCAGGTGGTCGCTGCGCAGGTTGATCAGGTCCAGCACATGGGGGTTGATCAGGGAATGGGCGATGCGCTCCCCCATGTCCCGCTCCGGGAAGACCACCCGGTCCACCCCCAGCTTCATGAGCACCTTGGCGTGGATGGCGTCGGAGGCCTTGGCAATCAGGTATTTCGCCCCCAGCTCCTTGCACATCACGGTGATGAGGATGGAGTTGTGTAAATCGTCCCCGATGGCCACCACGGCGGCGTCAAAATTGCGCACCCCCAGTGAGCGCAGGCTTTCCTCGTCGTTGGTGGCAATCTGGATGGCGTTGGTCACATAGGGGGTGATGGCCGCCACCCGGTCCTCCTCCGAGTCCACCGCCAGCACCTCATGCCCCATTTCACAAAGCTTCCGGGCCAGGGCGGAACCAAAGCGCCCCATGCCGAAGATGACATATTGCTTGATTTTGTGGTCTGCCATGTGTCTCTCCTATCAACAGTCGGTGTAGCTATAAAACAAGCCGTTGCACCCGCCATCATGCCGCGGGTTCCTTTTCCGCATCAGCCCACCAGGATGCCTTCCTCCGGGAAGCGCACGCCGGGAAGCTTGCCTGCGTGGCGGCTTTGCAGGCTGAGCATCATGGTGAGGGGGCCCACCCGGCCGGCATACATCAACAGCATCAGCCAGACCTGGGATGCGCCGGTGAACCGGGCCGTGCCCCGGGTGGACAGGCCCACCGTGGCCAGGGCGGAGGCCTCCTCAAAGAGCAGGTCCAGCAGGTTGAGGTGCCGGGCTTCCTCGGTGAAGGACAGCATCACCGCCCCCACCACCAACAGGGACAGGCTGATGACAAAGATGCTCAGCGCCGTGCGGATGAGGACCAGGGGCAGCCGTCGGCGGAAGGTGTTCACATCGCTGCTGCCCAGGAAGACGCTGCGCACCAGCACCAGCAGCACAAACAGGGTGCTGGTTTTGATGCCGCCGCCGGTGGAGGCAGGGGAGGCGCCGATAAACATCAGCACGATGGTCATCAGCTTGCTGCCGTCCCGCAGGGCGCTTTGGTCCATGGTGGAAAAGCCGGCAGTCCTGGTGGTGACGGACTGGAACCAGGCGTTGATCAGCTTGCTGGGCACGCTGGCGCCGGGCTGGTTCAGGGTGGCTGGGTTGTTCCATTCGGCCGCCGCAAAAAACAGGGTGCCCCCGATGAGCAGGGCTGCCGTCATCGCCACCACCACCCGGGTGTGCATCTGCAGCTTCTTAAACTGGCCGGTATGGCTCAAAAGGTCCGCAATCACCGCAAAGCCCAGGCCCCCCAGGATGATGAGCCCGGAGATGGTGAGCAGCACCAGGGGGCTGTGGTGAAAGGCGTTCAGGCTGCCTGCTGCCCCGAACAGGTCGAAGCCGGCGTTGCAAAAGGCGCTGATGGCATGAAACACGCCGTAGTACAGGCCGGTTGATACACCAAACTGCGGGATGAACTGGATGGACAGGAGGATGGCCCCCAGCAGCTCGATGGCAAACACCAGAGCCATGAAGCGCAGCACGCTGCGCACAGTGCCGGACAGACCCGGCATGCTCATGGTTTCATGAAGCAAAATCCGGTTGCGCAGGGAGATGCGGCGCTTGGTCAGCACCAGCACCGAGGTGGCAAACATCATGAAGCCCAGGCCGCCCAGCTGAATCAGGCACAGGATGACCACCTGGCCAAAGAGGCTGTAGCTGCTGGCGGTGTCCACCACCGCCAGCCCCGTGACGCACACCGCGCTGGTGGCGGTGAAGGCGGCCTGCAAAAGGGTGATGGGCTGGCCCGCCGCTGAAACCGGCAGATACAGCAGCAGGGTGCCGCAGGCAATGATGGCCAAAAAGCCCAGGGCCAGGACCTTGGACGGGCTCATGGGGCTGTTTTTTTGCGGTGTCTTTGTCATGGTTCTTCTGCCGTGTTTTCACAGGCGTCCGGTTTCAGAACGGGAGGGACAGCAAAAGGTTGCCTCCCTGAAAAACCCTGGAGGCAACCCCTGGTTTTGTTTCAAAACCGCTTAGCGCTTGGGCTCCTCGTCGTCTTCGTCGTCATCCTCATCCTCCTCGTGATCGGGGAAGAAGGGCTGCTCGCACTCAGGGCAGAGGTAGTCCTCGTCGAAATCAAAATCGGTGATGTCAAAGCGGGTCTTGTAGCCGCAGTGGGGGCATTCATACTCCACCACGGAGTCCCCGCCCAGGCCTTCGTAGTCCTCCAGGTCGTCCACCATGAAGTCCTCGTCCTCAAAGACGGCGTCTTCCAATTCGGCCAGGTCCTCGTCCATGTTCTCCAGGTATTCGTTCATCTCGTCCTGGACTTCCTGGATGTCTTCGATCTCCAGGGAGATTTCCTCCAGCACTTCCAGGATCTTCAGCAGCAGCTTCTGGTCCTGCTTGTCTTCCCTCAGGTTCATGCCGTCGGCCAGGCCCTTGAGATATTCAACCTTTTTAGACAGTTCGCTCATCATGTCCTCCTTTGCAGTATGCCTTAGGCGCGGGACAGGTATTCACCCGTCCGGGTGTCCACCTTCACCACATCCCCGATGTTGATGAACAGGGGCACCATCAGTTCAAAACCGGTTTCCGTGGTGGCGGGCTTGTAGGTGTTGGAGGCCGTGTCCCCCTTGAAGCCGGGCTCCGTCTTGGCGATTTCCAGGTCCACAAAGTTGGGGGCTTCCACCGAGAAGGCGGCGCCCTTGTAGAAGCGGATGTTGACAGACATGTTTTCCTTCACGAACTGGATGGCTTCCTCCACCTGGGAGTAGTTGAGGGGCATCTGCTCGTAGGTGTCCGGATCCATGAAGTAGTACAGGTCCCCGTCGTTGTACAGGTACTGCATCTCCTTGGTTTCAATGATGGCCCGGGGCATTTTGTCCGAGGGGTTGAAGGTGCGCTCCACCACCGTGCCGTTCATGATGTTTTTGATCTTGGCCCGGACAAAGGCCGCGCCCTTCCCCGGCTTCACATGCTGAAAATCCACTATGGTCCAGACGCTGTCGTCCAGCTCCACCGTGATGCCACGTTTGAAATCGCCTGCGTTTACCATGTCTCTTCCTCCACTTTCATCAATCCGTCTTATAATGTGATCAGTTCCCTGTCCGCGTCCACCAGGGACCGGGCACCCTCTGCCGTGATGACACAGCTGTTTTCAATCCTCACCCCGCCGATGCCGGGCAGGTAAATCCCCGGCTCCACGGTGACCACATGGCCTGGGGCCAGGGTGTCATCGCTTTTGGGAGAGAGGCGCGGGTTTTCGTGCACGTCGATGCCCACCGCATGGCCCAGGCCATGGCCGAAATATGCGCCGTAGCCCGCATCCGCGATGATCTGCCGGGCGATGGCGTCCACCTCCCGGCAGGACTTGCCGGGGGACAGGGCATCCTGGCTGGCCTTCTGGGCCTGCAGCACGATGTGAAATACCTCCAGCATTTTTTCACTGGGCTGGCCCACTGCGATGGTGCGGGTCATGTCGGAGCAATAGCCCCGGTATTTGGCGCCGAAATCCAGGGTGATCATGTCCCCCTGCCGCACCACCCGGTCCCCCGGGATGGCATGGGGCAGGGACCCGTTTTCACCGGAGGCCACGATGGTGTCAAAGGCGGTGCCTTCGGCCCCGTTGTCCAGCAGGTGGTCTTCCAGCAGGCGCTTGATCTGCATTTCGGTCATCCCGGGCCTGATCACGGTGCAGATGTACGCAAAGGCGGCACTGGAGATGGCGCAGGCCTTTTCAATCAGGGCGATCTCTTCGTCGTCCTTGATTTGCCGCAGGGCTTCCGGCTGGTTGTTGAGGCTTTCCAGCGCGATCCCGCCCAGTGCCTCCTCCAGCTGCCGGGCCGCCCGCACGGTGACGAAATCATCCTCGTACAGCGCGGTCTTGATGCCTTCCTGGTTCAGCAGCCCCGCGGTCGTCTGGGCGTGGTTGACCTCGTTGGTGATGGCGTGGACAGAAAAACCGGGAGCCTGGGCCTGGGCCTGCTCCACATAGCGGAAATCCGTTACGATGGCGCTGGTGTTCCGGGTGATGAGCATGAGCCCCTCCCCGGTGTATCCGCTCATATAAAACATGTTGGACGGCTTGTGAACCACGATGGCAGCATCCGCCTTCAGGTCAGTCCGCCTGATCAGTTCCTGGACCCTTTTCATCGTTTGTGTGCGCTCCTTGTCTTAAATCCATGGAAAATTATAGCACAAGCCGCTTTCCTTGGCTACAAAAAGCGGTTGGCGGCCTCGCTTTCCCTCATCCGGCCAGGCTTGACAGGTAGATCTGCTGCATCAGAGCCGCGTCCTCCGCCTGGGTGCCCCGGCTTTCGCAGATGACGATGCCGTGATATCCCCGCTGAGCCAGCAGGGGCGCCAGCTGGGAAAACTCCGGGCCGTACTCGGTCTCTGCAAAAATGCGGTGGCGGATCTCCCCCTTCTTGCCATACTCAATCCGGGAGAAATGCATGTGCATCTGCCTTGCCCGGTCCAGGCCCAGGGCCTCTTCGATCCGGTCCAGCACCCGCTGGAAATCCGCTGCATCGTTGATGGTGCCGCCCCCTGCTGCATGGAGATGGGCAAAATCAATGCAGGGCAGGAAGCTGTCGTCCACCTGGGTTAGGGCCATGATTTCCTCCAGGGTGCCGATGACGCTTTCCCGGCCCATGGTCTCAAGACACAGCCGGATCTGGGGATGCCCCTGATCAACCAGGGCGCTGCGGGCCATGCGCAGCCGCTCCCCACACAGGGCCATGGCCGTCTCCCGGCTCTGGTCCTTGGGGGAACCCACATGCACCACCACCCGGTCGCCGCCCATGAGCGACAACAACCGGGCGGTGTTCACAATATACTGAACGCTTTTCTCCGCCATGGCGGGGCTGGGGTTGGCCAGGTTGATGTAATAAGGCGCATGGGCGCTGAGGCGGACCCCTTCCCGGGCGGCCGCCTCCCCGATGGCCTGAGCCGTGGTGTCTGACATGCTGATGCCGCGGCCAAAGGGAATTTCAAAGGCGCCGAGGCCAAAGGCCTCCTTCAGCCAGGAAAAGGCCTGCACCGTCTGGCTGAAGCCGGCTGCATAAAAGCTGTCCGAATTGCCGGCAGGGCCGAACTGCACCCGCTGCGCCACAGCCGTCACTGGGCGTTGGTCCGCCGGTCGTAGGCCTCCCAGAGGGGGGCGTACACGCTGACGGCGTATTCATGCTCTGCCAGGGTTTTGGAAAAATGCAGTTCACCGGTGCCCGGGTCCTTGGAGCAGAAGTAGAGATAGCCTTCCGCCATGAAGGGCTCGTCCGGGTACAGGGCGGCCAGGATGGCGGCCGGGGAGGGGCTGCAGATGGGCCCCGGCGGCAGGCCCTTGTTGGTGTAGGTGTTGTAGGGGGATTGCAGGGCCAGGTCCTCCCGGTTCAAAGCCATGCGGGCCGTCCCCGTCACATACTTGATGGTGACGTCGCTGCCCAGGGCGATATTCTGCTTGAGCCGGCTGTGGAAGACTGCGGACACCCGGTTGAAGTCTGCCGTCTTGGCTTCTTTTTCGATCAGAGAAGCCAGCGTCATCACCTGGTCCATGGTCATGCCGATTTCCTCCGCCCGGGCATGGAGGGGCTCCTTGAAAACGGCCTCCGTCTGGGACAGCAGCTTTTTGATGATGTCATCCATGCTGGCGTCGGTATAGATTTCATAGGTGTCCGGGGCCAGGTAGCCCTCCAGCGCATATTTGCGGGCTTGGGCATTGCCGCCAACCAACACGTCGTTGATGTAGTAATAGGCGGCAAACTCAGCCCCGCTTTTGGCTTTTTGCAGGAAGAGGTCCCGGTCCTTGATGGCATTTTCCTTCAGCAGGTAGTCGGCAATCTGCTCAATGGTCCAGCCCGGAATCACGGTGATGTTCCTGACGATGGGCTTGCCGTCCCCGCTGGTCAACTGATCCGCAATCTGATTGATGGTCATGCTGCGGGACAGGGTGTATTCCCCTGACTGAATTTTCTGGCCAAAGCCCATGAAGTCCGCAAAATACTTGAACACCGAGCGGTCCCTGATCAGGTTCTGATTCTTCAGGTTATTGGACACCCGGGTTAGGCTGTCCCCCGGCGCCACGGAAAAGGTGATGGGGGTGGTGTCGTCCCGGTCCACCGGGTCGATATACTGGGCGCTGATCTTGCCCCAGCCATAGGAAATCAGGCCGATGAGCAGCAGCAGGGAGCAGACAAACACCAACACAGGCCGGACGAGGCCCCAGAGCCAGCTGTACCAGTACAGCCCGTACTCCCGGTCCTCCACCAGCTGGTCATGGGTGTAGTCTTCCTGACGGTTCCATTTCATGGCTTATTCAATCCCGGGCAGTTCCAGGGTGATGCCCGCCGCCTTGGCAATGATGTTGTAGATATCTGCCAGCGCCTGCTGCAGGCGCATCTCGGCCATCAGAAACTGGGAGGTGTCCGTGCCCGCATACAGGAGGGACGAGATCTGCTGAAAGCGGCTCAACTCCTCCCCCGGCAGGCTTTGGCCGGACATGGCAGCCATCTGCACCGCCATCTGCAGGCGTTTGTATTCTTTGATCAGCGCCCGGGTGGTGTCGCTTTCCTCCACGATTTCCTTGAGCCGGTTGTACTCCCGCACCTCGTCGGATTCGCGGATCTGCCGCGCCAGCGCATTGGCTGCGTCGTAATTCATACAGCATCCTTCCTCATGAAAAATGCCGCGGTCCAGGCCCATCGGCCTACACCGCGGCAGGTCAATTTTAGCACAATCAGCCCAAATCAACAATCACGGGCAAAATCATGGGGTTGCGCTTGATCTTTTCGTGGAGGAAGCGGCGCAGGTCGTCCTTGATTCGGTTTTTGATGGTGGGCCAGTCGGAGCCGGAGATCTGCTGGTAGGAATCGATGATGCGGCGGACCACTTCCCGGGATTCCTCGATGATGTCCTCATTCTCCCTGACAAACACAAAGCCGCGGGAGATGATGTCCGGTCCTGAAATCAGCGTGTTGTGGGTGCGGTCAAAGGCCATGGCCACGATGATGAGGCCCTCCTGGCTCAGGTGCTTGCGGTCCCTGAGGACCACGTTGCCCACGTCCCCGATGCCCAGGCCGTCAATTAAGATGGTGCCGGTGGGCACCACGCCGTCGATACTGATGCTCTGCTCGTTCATGGCGATGATCTGGCCGGTTTCGGGCAGGACGATGTTCTCCCGGGGCATCCCCATGCTTTCAGCCAGCTCGGCATGCTGCCAGAGCATCCGGTATTCGCCGTGGACGGGGATGAAGTAGCGGGGCCGCACCAGGGCCTGCATCAGCTTCAATTCCTCCTGCCGGGCATGGCCGGAGACGTGTACCTCCGCCAGGGCGTCGTAGATTACCTCGGCCCCGCAGCGGTACAGCTGGTTGATGACCCGGGACACGAAGATCTCGTTGCCGGGGATGGGGGTGGCGGAGATAATCACCTTGTCGGACTGCTTGATCTGCAGCCTGCGGTGCTCGGCGAAGGCCATGCGGGTCAGCCCGCTCATGGGCTCACCCTGGGAGCCGGTGGTGATCACCAGGATCTGGTCGTCCCGGAAGCGGTCCAGGTCGTCCATTTCAATCAGGTTGTCCCGGGGGATGTTCAAATAGCCCAGCTCCATGGCCACGGTGCTGACATTGATCATGCTGCGGCCGATGAAGCACACTTTGCGGCCAAAGCCCACCGCACAGTCCACCACCTGCTGTACCCTGTGGATGTTGCTGGCGAACATGGCGATGATGACCCGGCCCCTGGCAGAGGAAATCTGCTGGTTGAAGGTCTCCGCCACCTTGCGCTCGCTCATGGTGTAGCCGGGGCGCTCCACGTTGGTGCTGTCGGACAGCAGGGCCAGGCAGCCCCGCTCGCCGATGGCGGCCAGGGTGCTCAGGTCCGTGATTTCGCCGGTGGCCGGGGTGAAGTCAATCTTGAAGTCCCCGGTTGCCACCACGGTGCCGGCCGGGCAGGTGATGGCCAGGGCGAAGGCCCCGGCAATGGAGTGGTTCACCCGGATGAACTGGACCGAAAAATTGCCCAGCTTCACCGTCTGCCTGGGCTCCACCTCGTGGGCCTCGTACTTGGTGATGCGGTGCTCCCGCATTTTGCTTTCAATCAGCGCCAGGGTGAGCCGGGAGCCGTAGATGGGCGCCTGGATTTTGTCCAGCACATAGGGCGTGGCGCCGATGTGGTCCTCATGCCCGTGGGTGAACACAAAGCCGCGCACCCGGTCCTTGTTGGCGATGAGATAGCTGATGTCCGGAATGACCAGATCAATCCCCAGCATGTCCTCCTTGGGAAAGATGGACCCGCAGTCCATGACGATGATGTCTTCCCCGTACTCAAACACGGTGATGTTCTTGCCGATTTCATCGATGCCGCCAAGCGGCAATATTTTCAGTTTGTCTTTTGTTGCCACATGATCCTCCTTGAAATAATGTTACATAAGCAATAGAAATTGGAATGCTATCCAATTTTGTTTCGTTGTTGTGATGATACCCTGTTTACTGGCCGTTCCTGTCCGGATCCTGTGTTTCTTCTGGACCCAGCACCCGGATCAGCCGGGGCTGCCAGCGGGGATGCAGGGCCGCCCTGGCATCAAAGGCCTTGACGCCGGCATAGGCCAGGGCCAGCATCAAAATGCCCGTGCCAAAGACCAGCAGCTCCTGGCTTTGAAACAGCAGGGAGCCCAGCCACAGGCCCAGCAGCAGCCCCAATAGCGGGATGACATAGGCAATGGCGGACACCTTCAGCACCTGGGCATCGGGCATGTCCACTTCCACCATGTCCCCCACCCGGGCATCGCCGCGGATGGACACCATCGCATCATCCCGGCCGCCGCCGCACATCCCGCAGGATCCGCAGGCGTCCAGCCGACTAAAGCAAACTTTCAGGACATCCTTGTCCGTTTGTACAACTCTGCCAGTTCGAATCATATGATCCCTCTCGTCCTTTACCTTATCCTATCACAGTTTAACCATGATGTACATCAATCAGACAGAAAAAGTTCCCCATCATGTGTGGGGAACTTTTGTTGGAGACCGGCGGCGACCTACTCTCCCGGGCCGTTTCCAGCCAAGTACCATC
>DAITOE010000016.1:0-5015 GCA_036834245.1 Clostridia bacterium
GATTTCACTCAGAGGGCTGTGCCCTCTGAAACTCCCCTTTGATATGGTTTGTCTTTTTTTTGAATCGGCTCGCCGGAGCCGCTTTTTGCTGCCTTGATTGATTTACTGATACAGGGTATTCCCGCCGATGAACTCCCGCAGGATGCTCAGGGGCGGGATTTCGTTCATGATGTCCTCAGGTACCGGAAGCATATAGTTGAGGATTTTGATGATGCGGCTGCATTTGATGAAGTGGGGGCTGTCCTTGGGCACCTGATTTAGGATGTCGTAGGACAGGGTCTTGAGGATGGGCAATTCATAATGCAGGGCAGAATTGAACACAATGTCTGCGTTTTCCTGGTAGGGGAAGATCCATTTTTCCTCGCCCCGGCGCACGCTGTCCCACATCTCCAGGGTCCGCAGCGGCGGGGTGGCCCTGAAGTGATAATCCCGCACGATGCGGCGCAGCAGCCGGGCATCGGTGGTCCTGATGCGGTTGTGGCTGTCCAGGTTGATGGTGGTGAGCTGGCTGATGTAAATCCTGCAGATCAGGTGGCTGTCCACCTCCTTGTGCAGCTCGGGGTTCAATCCGTGAATCCCTTCAATGATCAGGGGGCTGTTGGGGCTGATGTGCATCAGCACATGGGCTTTTTCCCGGCGCTGGGTGGTGAAATTGAAGCGGGGCATGGCCGTTTCCTGGCCGGACAGCAGGCTGTTGATGCACTGCCGCAGCAGGGGCACATCCAGGGCGCTTAAGGCTTCCAAGTCGGGCTGCCCGTCTGCTTCCAGGGGCAGCTCATCCCGGTTGCGGTAAAAATCGTCCATGGACAGGATGACCGGGTCCAGCCCGGACACCCGCAGGTGGATGGACAGGCGGTTGGCAAAAGTGGTTTTGCCCGAGGAGGAGGGGCCCGCGATAAAAATGGCCCTTGCGCCCCGGTTGTGGATGTCCTCCGCAATCTCGGACAGGCTTTTTGAGTGGAAGGCCTCGTTGACCCTGATAAAGTCTCGGAGCTTGTCCAGGGCGATCAGGTCGTTGAGCTTGCCCGCCGTCCCGCAGTTGAGCACCTTGCACCAGTAGTTGGACTGAGCGAACACCGACATGTGCTTGGGCAGGTTTTCATAGGGCGCCACCTGGCTCGTGTTATGCTTGTCCGGCAGCAGCATCACAAAGCCCGGTGCCCGGTAGCGCAGGGAAAAAGTGCTCATCAGCATGCCGGTGGAGGGCAGCATGGCGCCGTAAAAATACTCAGACACCGTGCCGCAGGTGTAGATATTGAAAAAATCATAGGGGCGGTAGCTGAGCAAATTGGCTTTGTCGGTGTCGCCCTGGGCGTAGAAATAGTTGATGGCTTCCTCCCGGGTCCAGCGGGCACGGGTGAAAGGCAGGTCCTTCATGATGAAGTCCCGCATCATGCCCTCCAGGGCTTCGATGTCCGCAGGGTAGAGCCGGCGGCCCTCCATGCGGGTGTACACCCCCTGGCCTACGGAATGCTCAAAGCGCAGCTGGTAATCCGGGTAGAGCTCCCGGGCGGCCAGCAGCAGCACAAAGCGCAGGGAGCGCTCATAGATCCTGCGCCCCTCGTCGTGGTCGTAGGTGATGGGGACCAGCTCGGTGCTGTCCCTGAGGATGGTGTTCAATTCCACCACGGTGCCCTTTGAAAAACAGGCGTAGATGGTGTCATCCGGCGCCGGCAGCATGGCGTTTAAAACCTCCCGCACGGTCATGGGGGGCTTGAACTGCATGGTCTTGCCGCCAAAGGTGATGTTCATGGTGCTCCTCCTTTATGAAGGCAAACGGGCAAGCTTCTGCGCCCATTGCAGGTGCTTGGTCTTAATATAGGCGGGGTTTTGCTGGTCGGACAGCGTGGCCCGCCGCTTGATCTTGCGCTGGCCGTCCCGGGTCACTTCCAGCATCAGGTCCACAAAGACCAGGCCATGGTCCGGGCAGTCTGCCAGGGCGCGCCAGACATCATCCCGCATGGGGACATAGCCTTCCGGCA
The DNA here is from genome assembly GCA_036834245.1 of Clostridia bacterium. GTDB lineage: Bacteria > Bacillota > Clostridia > Christensenellales > Aristaeellaceae > UBA6115. The sequence continues at coordinate 1,983 of DAITOE010000016.1, forward strand.
CGTTCAGGCGCCTGCCGCAAACAGGGCAGTTGGGCTCCTTCGCCGGCCTGCTGGCCAGGGCCTGTTTCAGGCTGGTGAAGCGCAGGTCGTCGGACTGCTCCTTGCTGCTGGCTTTGGCAGGCACCAATTCCCGCACCGTCTGGGGAAACTGCAGCACTTCTTCCGGATTCTCCAGCCGCTGAAACACCTTGGCGGTATAATAGGCATCGTCCACCGCGCTATGGAAGGGGTGCTCGCTGCTGGAGGAAATGTTCAGGGCTTTCATGGCCTTTTGCAGCCCGGCACGGTTCTTGGTATCGCTGCCAACACGCATGCCAAACAGCCGCTGCAGGTCGTACACCGGGGGCATCTGCCGCTGGTCCTTCAGATAAAAATCCAGGTTCTGCTGAAACACCGAGATGTCGTCGCACCCCCAGGTGATGAGGGCAAAATCTTCGCCGCACCAGGCCACAAAACGCTCCAGGGCTGCCTTGAACTCCGGCGCACCCCGCAGGTCCTCCTGGTGGATGCCGGTGATGCGGGTGATGCGGGGGTGCAGCTTGCGGTACAGGCCCGGCTGAATGAACTGGTTGAAGGAGCCGATGAACTGATGCTGGTCATTGAGTTTCACCGCGCCAATCTGGATGATGTCAAACATCAGCTGCTTGCCGTGTTTGCGGTATTGGGCGCTCAGATGTGATAAGGGTTGGTTCCATTCCAGGTCCATGAGAATATAATGCACGTGTCACTCCAGTAAATCTTATTCTTGTACGTATTGCGCTGCAGAATGCCCGGCCAGCGCGCCGGTTGAAAATGCGATCTGCAGGTTGAAGCCGCCTGTCAGGGCGTCCACATCCAGCACTTCGCCGGCAAAATACAGCCCCGAAACCAGCCTGGATGCCATGGTGGAGGGGTTCACTTCCCGCACATTCACGCCGCCCCGGGTCACAACGGCTTCTTTGAAGGGCCGGGCGGCTTTGAGGCGGATGGGCAAGGCCTTGAAGCCCTGCTGCAGCGCATCCCGTTCCCTTGCAGTGAACTGGTTCATCACCCTCTGGCTGTCAAGCCCCAGGATCTCAGGGAACAGCTCCGCCATGCTCGCCGGCAGGTATTCCCGCATTAGGCTGCCCAGGGTTTTGCGGCTTTGCTCCCGAATGTCCCGGGTGATGCGCTCCTGCAGCTGGGCCTGGCTCAGGGCTGGTTTCAAGTCCAGGTTGACAGCGGCGGCGGCGGGGTCCGTCCCGGCCAGGACGCCGCTCAAACTCAGGGCCAGGGGGCCGGAGATGCCGAAATGGGTGAAGAGCAGCTCTCCCTGGTCATGGAAGCGGCCTTTCCTGGGCCAGGTGGCACGAAGGGCGACATTTTTCAATGTCAGCCCCTGCAGGGCACGCGGCCAGGCATCCTCCGTGTCAAAGCCGGTTAAGGAGGGGGACAGTGGGGTGACGCTGTGGCCCAGGGCCCTGGCAAACTCATAGCCGTCCCCGGTGGAACCCGTGATGGGGTAGGACAGGCCGCCAGTTGCAACGATCACCGCCCGGGAGCGCAGGCGCTGCCCGCCGGACAGCCGCACGCCGGTGACCCTGCCTTCCTCCACATCGATGCCGGTCACCCAGGCGTTCAGGCGCAGCTCCTGCTCATTCAGGCCGCTTGCAAAAGCCCGGGTGACATCGGAGGCCTTTTGGCTGGCCGGAAACACCCGCCGGCCCCGTTCCACCACCGTGGGGCATCCCAGGCTGTGAAGCAGCCGGACCAGGCCATCGGTTGGCAAGAAGGCGAGGGCCGCATACAAAAACCGCGGGTTGCGCAGCACATGGCTCAGGAAGTCTTCCTGTTCGCACAGATTGGTCACATTGCAGCGGCCTTTGCCGGTGATGTAGATCTTCTTTCCCAGCTTTTCATTGTGCTCCAGCAGCAGCACAGAAGCCCCGGCCCGCTTGGCATACAGGGCAGCTGCAAGGCCGGCTGCGCCGCCGCCCACAATTACCACATCAGCTGTCAAGCGCTTGCTCCAGCCTGGGGTAGTAGAGGCTGTTGTTGTTGACAAAGCCGCCCACGAAGCTGACAGTCATGTGCCCTTTGGCGATCAGGTCCACGTCGGAGCCCGGCTCCGCGGTTTCTTTCATCACCCCGTCCTGCAGCCAGAAATACCGCTGGCCCCGGGGGTTGACCCGCTCCACATATTCGTCCAGCCAGTAGCTTTCGCTGATGGGTGCAATCTTCACCGGCTTTACTTCCTGGGGGGGCAGGCTGGGGGCGTTCAGGTTGCAGTAGGTGAGGCGGGGCATAGGGCGCTTCAGGATATAGTCCATGATCATCAGCGCGTTTTCCGCCACCTTGACCCGCATGTCCTCCGTGGCGCCTGATTCGATGGAGATGGCCATGCTGGGCAGGTACAGCATGGCAGCTTCCCGGGCCGCTGCAGCCGTGCCGGAATAAAACAGGTCCGTCCCCACATTGACGCCGTCGTTGATGCCGGACAGGCAGAAATCAAAGGGCTTGTCAGACAACCTGCGGCCGATGCGCACGCAGTCCACCGGCGTCCCGCCAATGGCATAGGCCTTGAAAGCAGGGTCAATGTCAAGCGGGGTGATCATCAGGGATTCGTTGATGGTCAGCCGGTGCCCGGTGGCGCTTTGCTGGTTGGAAGGGGCAGCCACCACCACCTCATGGCCGGCTTCCGCAGCGACCCGGGCCAGGGTCAGGATGCCGGAGGCATAGATGCCGTCATCATTGGTCACTAAAATGTGCATAGGTTCTCCTTCAGTTTCTACGTTTTTGCAGGTGCAGGGGGCGGATGCAGCCAAAGAGCGCTGTGGCGATGGTGAGGGCCAGGGCAATGGCGCCGATGCCGGCCAGGGTGTCCACCCCGATGGACAGGGCCAGTTCCAGGTTGTTTTCAGACAGCGCCATCATGGAGCGGTACAGACCCAGCCCCGGCACCGTAGGGATGATGGAGCTGATGAGGAACAGGGTGGTGGCTTTTTTCGCCATCCGCGCCGCCAGCTCACACAGGATGCCCACCAGAAGGCCGGATACAAAGAAAGCCAGCAGGCT
>DAITOE010000016.1:5115-10931 GCA_036834245.1 Clostridia bacterium
TCCTGCTTGCCGGGCAGCAGCATCAGCAGCAACAGCGCCATGATGGCGGCCAGAAACCCCAGCAGGAAAGCCCGCAGCTGGGAGGGGACGTTCAGACGCGCCAGCGGCACCTGAGCAGTCTGCACCAGGAAGCCGATGCCAAAACTCATGAAAAACTCCTGAAACCCGCCGCCAAACATCACGGTAAAGCAGGCAGCGGCCAGGGCGAAGCACAGGCAGGTGCGCCACCAGGGCAGCGCCGGCTGGTTGCGCAGTTCCTGCAGATGGTGGTAGGCATCGCTGGCTGTGAGGCGCCCCCGGGTCACCTGGCGGGAGATGTTGTTGACAAAGTCCACCGTGTCCAGGCGGATGCTGCGCTCCTGCACCCGGAACACCCGGGTTTCCCGGTTGCCGTCTGCAATGGCGCTTAAAATGAGCCCCGTGGGAAAGGCCATGATCTGCGCTTCCTTGAGCCCATAGGCATTGCACATCCGAAGCGCGGTCTCCTCGGCCCGGTAGGTTTCACCGCTGCTTTCCAGAATGGTGAGCGCTGCCAGCGAGGCGCTGTCCAGTTCCATTGACACCTTCGTACTCATACCTGCATCCTTTCATGCTGTATCCTATCATGAACCAGGGAGTGCTTCAATATGGCGGGGGATGCCGGTTCAAACTTCATGGTACCGCTTGCGCCAGGCCCCGGTTCTTCGTATACTCAGAACCGAGGTGAACAAATGACAGCAGCATTGGCGCAGGCACGGCCAAAAGCCCCCAACAAGGACCAGTCCCTTCTGAAATTGGTGGCCATCATCACCATGATGGTGGACCATGTGGGGGTCATCTTTTTCCCGGGGGTTCTTTGGTTCCGGATCATTGGCCGGATTGCATTTCCGCTGTTTTGCTGGGGCCTGGTGGTGGGGGTGGAACGCAGCAGCAACCGGCGGCTGTACGGCCTGCGCCTTTTGTTGTTGGCCTTTGTCTCCCAGCCTTTTTATATGCTGGCCCTCAACCACACCTGGACCCAGTTCAATGTCATCGCCACGCTGCTGCTGGGCTTTCTGGCCATTGTCGGCATCCGGGAGAAATGGCATTTCAGCCAGTACTGGGCGCCTGCCCTGTGCCTGCTTGTTGCAGCGGGCTTCCAGATGGACTATGGCTGGCGGGGGGTGCTGCTGATCATCCTGATGCACCTGGTGAAGGACAGCCGGGCCGGGCTGGGCGCCCTGATGACTGCGTTTTGCCTGTATTGGGGCGGTGGCGGCACCGTGGTGCCCCAGTCCTGGGTGCATGCCTTCACCACAACGCCGGTGTACCCCCTCAACCTGGCTCTGCGGGAAATGCTGGGCCTGTTCAAGGTTCAGTCCTTGGCCATCCTGGCCTTGCCCCTGATGCTGATTCCCACCAGAAGCGGGCTGCGTCTGCCCAAATGGTTCAGCTATGCCGCCTACCCTGTGCACCTGTGTGTCCTGTGGCTGCTGAGCCTTCTGTAACATGAACCCGGGAGGATACTGATTTGAGAAAAACCCTTGCCCTTTTGTTGACTGCGCTGATGCTGCTGCCTGCCGGCCTGGTTTTGGCGGAGGCGCGCCCCGAAGACCAGCCTGTGACCATCATGGGCTACGAGCCTCAGGACAGCTACCGCACCTGGGGTGAAAACCGCTTCTTTGAACGGATGCAGGCGCGCACCGGCGTTGTGTTTGAATACCTCCAGGAAGGGGATCTGGCGGCATACCAGGCGCGCCTTGCTGGACTGAACCCCGGGGATCCGGGGATGCCCCAGGTTTTGTTCAAGGCGGCGCTCAGCCCCCAGATGGCCATGGAATTGCGGGAGAAGGGGGTGCTGTTGGACCTCAATCCCCACCTGCAGGAGCACGCCCCCAGTTTTTACCGCTTGATGGAGGAGAACCCTGCCATCCGCCAGGCGATTACCCTGCCGGACGGCAGCATCCCGGCGCTTCCCTTTGTAGCCCAGACGCCTGCCCAGAACATTCTGTGGATCAACCGGGAATGGCTCAAAGAGTTGAAGCTTGACATGCCCACCACCGCCCAGGAGTTGGAGGAAGTGCTCCTTGCATTCAAAACACGGGACCCCAACCGCAACGGCAGGCAGGATGAGGTGGCCCTCAGTTTCATCGGGCCCTATGACCTGAAATACCTGGCCCATGCCTTTGGCCTGGCTGCCAATGATTTCAACGTGTATGTGGAGAAGGGCGAGGTCCGGTTCATGCCCCTTGAGCCGGCATTTGAAGATTTTCTGATCTGGGCGCACAAGCTCTACCAGGAGGGCCTCCTGGACCGGGATGGTTTCACCATGGTGGACAGCCTGCGCAGGGTGACGGATGCCAAGGGCACCAACCGCTTCGGGGCATTTTTCGCTCCCCTGCCCACCAACGTGGTGCCGGTGGAGTGGACCCCGCAGTATGAAGCCATGCTGCCGCTGTCCTATCACGGCGCCACCGTCTACCGGCATGTGGCCAGCAACATCAGCTTCGGCACCTTCGCCTTGACCACAGCCTGCCAGGATGTTCCAAGGATGCTGTTCTGGGTGGACTACCTCTACACCCAGGAGGGCGCGGTGCTGTCTGGCATCGGCAAGGAGGGGGAGGACTTTGTGGTGGATGGTGACGGCAGCTGGCGGCTGCTGCGGGAAGGGGGAGACAGGTCCTATTTCTCCCAGGTTGTGATTGCCACAGACCAGGCTGTGCCAGGCATATCCAGCGAGGATTTTCAGTTGAACTACATCGATACCCAGGTTCGGAAGCTGACGGAGGAAAGTCGCCGGGTGGCTGCTCTGGCCAGCCTCCCCTTCCCGGACCTGCCCTTCACCAAAGCCCATGTGGCGCAGCTGGCCCCCCTTCAGTCTGCCATCGGGAAATATGTGGATGAGTCCATCGGCCGCTTTGTGCTGGGGGAGTGGGAGACAAGCCCTGCCCAGTTTGACGCCTTCCGGGCGGAGCTTGATGCCCTGGGGGTTCAGGAGCTGGTGGCTGTCTTTCAGGAACTGTACGAGAAGGGAAACACGAAATGATGGTATACGAACAGGCCCTCCGCTCCCTGATTGCGCTGCAGGAGGACACGGGCGCGTCCCAGGAGCAAATCAACCGCTATAAAAACCTGGTGCTGCTGCACCAGCAGCTCTACAACACCAAGGCGGGCCTGGCCATCGCCAGCGCCCCCGGCCGGGTGGAGATCATTGGCAACCACACCGACCACAACCATGGCTTGGTGCTGGCTGCGGCGGTCAATATGGACACTGTGGCAGCCTTCAGCCCCAGGGACGACCTGCAGGTGAACCTGACCAGCGAAGGCTATGAGGCCATCAGCTTAAACCTGAAGGAATTAAACCCGGTAGCGGAGGAAGCCGGCACGTCCCGGGCCTTGATCCGCGGCGTTGCGGCAGGGCTGGTGGCCAGGGGCTACCGGATTGGCGGCTTTGACGCCGTTATGTCTTCCCAGGTGCTGTCCGGCTCCGGCCTGTCCTCCTCCGCTGCCTTTGAAGTCCTGGTGTGCTATATCCTGGATCTGCTGTACAACCAGGGCGCCATGGACGCCGTCACCCGGGCCCAGGTGAGCCAGTATGCGGAAAACGCCTTCTTCATGAAGCCGTCAGGCCTGATGGACCAGATGGCCTCCTCCTTTGGCGGCCTGGTTGAAATCGATTTCAAGGACCAGCAGCCCAAGGTGGCGACCCTGCAGATTGCCTTTCAGGATGCCGGCTACAGCATGGTGATTGTGAACACCAGAAGCAGCCACGACGACCTGACCCCGGCCTATGCAGCCATCCCCCGGGAAATGAAGGCGGCGGCCCAGGCGGCTGGCGGCCACCTGCTGCGGGACGTGGATTTTGATGTGTTCCTGTCTGTTTTGCCAAAGGTGCAGCGGGAAGCGGGGGACCGGGCTGTGCTGCGCGCCCTGCATTTTTACCAGGAAAACCAGCGCGTCCTTGCAGCGGTGGAGGCGCTGAAGGACCATGATTTTGAAGCCTTTTTTGCGGCCGTCAATGCATCAGGCCTGTCCTCCTGGACGCAGTTGCAGAACATCACCGTCCATGAGGACCAGCAGCCCATCGCTCTGGCCCTGGCTGTGGCCCGCCAGGTGCTGGCAGGCAGCGGCGCCTGCCGGGTGCATGGCGGCGGGTTTGCCGGCACCACGCTGAACTTCGTGCCCTTTCACAAACTGGACCAGTTCACCCGGGCCATGGAAGCCCTGTTCGGGGCAGGCTGCTGCCATGAGCTGGACGTGCGGCCGGAAGGCGCCAAATTGGTGCTGTCTTATTGACCAACAGGCCAGCAGGTGGTATGATACAGCCAATTTCAAACCAAGCGTCTTCGGGGCGGGGTGAAAGTCCCCACCGGCGGTGAAAGCCCGCGAGCCAAGGTGGCTGACATGGTGAGATTCCATGGCCGACAGTACAGTCTGGATGTGAGAAGGCGGGCAAGCATGCCCAGAGTTCGTCCCAAACCTTTGCTTGGGGCGAACCATTATTTTCAGGAGGATGCATGCATGCACAGAACCAACCGCACCGTCAACCTCACCTTCTCCGCCCTGATGACCGCCCTGGCCATCGTGCTGAGCTATTTCCCGGAGATTCCCCTGGCCTTTTTTGCGCCCTGGCTGAAACTGGACTTTTCCTTCACACCCCTTTTGCTCCTGGGCTTTACCCTGGGCCCACTGTGGATGTCCATCGCCCTGGTGGTGACTAACGCGGTACACATTCTGGGCGGTACCACAGGCGGCGTGGGGGAGCTGGCCAATGTGCTGGTGGGCCTGGCCTTTTTAATGCCCCCCACCCTGATGTACCTCAGAAAGAAAACCCGTGCCAATGCCCTGATCGGCATGCTGGTGGGCATTGTGCTGATGATTATCACTGCTGTGGTGGTAAACCGCTACATCCTGCTGCCGGTGTTTTTCGGCGGCAATTTCGTGGAAAAGCTGGCTGAGGCCGGCCTCACCCTCAACGGCTACCTCTTTGGCGCCATCGCACCCTTCAACCTGGTCAAGGGCTTTGTCAACAGCCTGATCGCCTTCCTGCTCTACAAGCGCCTGTCCACCTTCATGAAGGAAACCAAGGATGATCCTGCGAACCAGTAACAGCCCGCAGGACACCCAGGATCTGGGCAGTGCGCTGGCCCGGCAGCTGAAAGCCGGGGATGTGGTGCTGCTGACCGGGAACCTGGGCGCAGGGAAAAGCGAGCTGGCCCGGGGCATTGCCAAGGGGCTGGGGGTGCCGGGTCCGGTCACCAGCCCCACCTTCACCCTGCTGAACATCTATCAGGCGCCCGGCGCAGCCCTGCATCATTTTGACTGGTACCGCATTGAGGACCCGGAGGAACTGGTGCTGGCCGGCCTGGACGAGGAAATCGGCGGGGACAGCATCACCCTGATCGAATGGCATGAGCGGGCACCTGAACTGATTCCTGCCATCCACTTGAACATCGTGCTGGAGCCGCTGGATGAAACCAGCCGGCGCATCACCTTGATACCCACAGGCGGCTTCCGGGACCTGCATCTGACACAAGGAAAAGGTGAACCGTGAACACCACCAACATCCTGGCCATCGACACCTCAGGTCCGGTCTGCAGCGTTGCGGTGCTGTCCGGCGCGTCCCTGCGCTACGAAGCCAGGGCTATAAACAAACTGACCCATTCCCGCAACCTCATGCCCATGGTGGAGGAAGCCCTGAACAAGTCTGGGCTGGACCTTCAGGACCTGCAGTACATCGCTGCCGTTGTGGGCCCCGGCTCCTTTACCGGCGTGCGCATCGGGGTGGCAGCAGCCCAGGGCATGGCCCGGGGCCTGGGCATCCGGTGCATCGCCGTCAATGCCCTGGCTGCCATGGC
>DAITOE010000016.1:11031-16028 GCA_036834245.1 Clostridia bacterium
GCCGCAGCACTGGCTCTAAACCTGACAGACCAGGCGGTGGAACCCGGCACCCTGATGCCCCTCTACCTCAGGGCGCCCCAGGCTGTGCGGCTGCGGGCCCAGATGATCCAGCATGGCTAAGATCCGCCGCATGACCCTGGCAGACACCTGGGAAGCGGCTGTCCTGGAGGCGGCCAATTTTCCCATGCCCTGGCCATTGTCTGCCTTTGAGTTTGAGATACAGGAGAACCCGGTTGCCCGCTACCTGATGGCAGAGGAATCAGGCCGGCTCATCGGCTTTGCCGGCGCCCATATGATTCTGGAGGAAGGGCACATCACCAACGTCGTGGTGGCAGAATCAGCCCGCGGGCAGGGCATCGGACGGGCCCTGATGCAGGGGCTGATGCAATATGCAGCCAACCTGGGGGTGCGCTACCTCACCCTGGAGGTGCGGGCCAGCAACACCCCGGCCATCGCCCTGTACCAGTCCCTGGGCTTTATAAAGGTGGGCATCCGGAAGAAATACTATGAAGACAACCAGGAGGACGCCCTCCTGATGGTATGTGATCAGCTTCCAGAAGCTGAAGATGATTTTACCGAAGAAGAAACCGTGTATGAGTAAGCCTTAGTCCTTGTTGTCCAGCACCAGAAATTCACATTCCAGCCTGCCGTTGTAGAGCCGCCTGCGCCTTGCGGCTCTTTTTTTTGCCTGGGCTTCAAAGGCCGGATCGGCGGTGATAACGCACAGGCGGGCTCCAGGATGGGCTGCCAGCATCCGGCCCAGGGATGCGGCAACCTGGGCTGCTTTTTTCCGGTCGCCCAGGCGCTCGCCGTAGGGTGGGTTGGTGACAAAGCAGATGTCCGTGTCTTCCAGGCGCAGGTTGCGCAAATCCATCTGCTGGACTGTAATCTTGTTGTTCAGTCCTGCCTGGTGCAGGTGTTTTTTGCACAGGGTGAGGGCTTCCTGATCGATGTCGCTGCCGGCAATCTGCAGGGGTGCCTCCGGCCTGTGAAGCGCCCTGGCCTCCTTCCGCAGGGCCTTGCAGGCTGCCTGGTCGGTGAGCTGCCAGGCTTCCATGGCAAAGCCCCTGTTCAGCCCGGGTGCGCGGTTTTGCGCCAGGTAGGCGGCTTCAATCAGCAGGGTGCCGGTGCCGCAGCAGGGGTCATAGAACATTTGTTCGGGCGTCCAGCCGGAGAGGCGCACCATGGCGGCAGCTAGGGTTTCCCGCAGCGGCGCTTCCCCCACCCAGGTGCGGTAGCCCCGCTTGTTCAGGGCGTCCCCGGAGGTGTCCAGGGTAACCCGGGCCATGTCTCGGTGGTCGCCGATGTTGATAGGGTAGAGGCTGCCGGTTTCCGGAAACCAGTTGGCCCGGTATTTCCGTTTCAGCCGTTCCACGATGGCTTTTTTGGTGATCGCCTGGCAATCCCGGACGCTCATCAATTGACTGCGCACACAGTTGCCGCTCACCGGGAATATGGCATCCCGGGGCAGGTGGCGTTCAAAGGGCAGGGACAGCACAAAATCAAACAGCCCTTCAAAGCTGGTCACTTTTTGTTCGCCCAGGATCAAGAGCACCCGGTCGGCGCAGGCCAGGTGCAGGTTTGCCTTGAAAGCATCGGTCAAGTCTCCCTCAAAGCGGGCGCCGCCCTGTTCTGCCTGGGCCTTGATGCCCAGGTCCAGCAGTTCCTGTTTCACCAGGCCTTCCAGTCCGAAGGCCGCCGCTGCCATAAATTCCATCGTCATCACCTCTTTCTGCCATTATACATGCAATCCGCCGGAAATCATCAGGCATTGTCAAATATCTGTGTATAATAAGGCAAGGAGGGTTTTCATATGAAACGAGTGATTTTGGTTGTTTTGGATTCCGTCGGCGTGGGGGAACTGCCCGATGCCGCGAACTATGGGGACGCCGGTTCCAACACACTGGGCCACACGGTGCAGGCCACGGGGCTGCGCCTGCCCAACATGGAGCGCATGGGCCTGGGGCATATCCGGCAGGCCTATTTGCCACTCCATGCAGAAGCAACAGGGCTGTCTGCCCGCATGAAGGAAGCATCCCCCGGCAAGGACACCACCACAGGCCACTGGGAAATGGCAGGGGTGAGGTTGTCAAGGCCCTTCCCCACCTATCCTGACGGCTTTCCTCCAGAGGTCATCGAGCGCTTTGAGGCTGCCATCGGCACCAAAACCCTGGGCAACTATCCGGCCAGCGGCACGGCCATCATTGAAGAGCTGGGGGAGGAGCACCTGCGCACCGGCTATCCCATCGTGTACACCTCGGCGGATCCGGTCTTCCAGATTGCGGCCAACGAAGCCATCATCAGCAACGAACGCCTGTATGAGATGTGCGAGATTGCCAGGGCCCAATTGGTAGGGGAACACGCGGTGGGCCGGGTTATCGCCCGCCCCTTCATCGGGGACAAGAAGGGCAGCTTCAAACGCACGGCAGCCCGGCGGGACTTCTCCCTGGAACCCACCGGAGAAACCATTCTGGATGTGCTGAAGGCCGCCGGGAAAGAGGTCATCGGCGTGGGCAAGATCGAGGACATCTTCGCCCACCGCGGGCTGACGATCAGCGACCACGCAGCAGGGAACAAGGCATGCACCGAAGCAATGCTCAAGCACATGGACAAGGATTTTGACGGCCTGCTCTTTGTGAACCTGGTGGACTTTGACATGGTCTGGGGCCACCGGCGGGATGTGGAAAACTATGCCAAGGCCCTCAGGGAGTTTGATGACGTCCTGCCCCTCATTCAGGAGAAAATGGGGGAGGAGGACCTGCTCATCATCACTGCGGACCACGGCTGCGACCCCACCTTCAAGGGCACGGACCACACCCGGGAATATGCCCCCCTCCTCGCCTGGCAGAAGGGCAGCAAGGCCCACAGGCACCTGGCGGAGCGGGAAACCTTCTCTGACATCGCTGCCACCATCGCGGAGTATTTTGACCTGCCCCAGCGCTTTGAAGCCCAATCCTTCCTGCCGGAGCTGAAGGAGCTGGCGCCATGAGTTATAAGGAAATCAGAAACGCTGCCGACATGGTGGTGAACAACTGCGGGCCGGCTGAAATCGCTGTGATTTTGGGGTCCGGCCTGGGCGGCTTTGAAGGGGAGCTGCAAAACCCCATCGAGATTGCCTACGAGGACATCCCGGGCTTCCCGGTGTCCACCGTTCCAGGTCATGCAGGGCGCTTCATTGTGGGCACCGTCAAAGGAAAACGCGTGCTGGTGATGTCCGGCCGCTTCCACAGCTATGAAGGCTACAGCATGAAAAAGGTCACCCTGCCGGTGCGGGTCATGAGCTTGATCGGGGTGTCCACCCTGGTGGTCACCAACGCTGCCGGCGCTGTCAATGAGAATTACAAGCCCGGCGATCTGATTGTGCTGAATGATTTTCTCAACCTGGCCGGGAAAAACCCCCTGCGGGGCAAGAACCTGGACAAGTTCGGGCCCCGTTTCCCGGATATGACCCACGCCTACGACAGGGAGCTGCGGGCCATCGCCCTCCAGGAGGGCAAGCGCCTGCGCCTGTCCGTCAAGGAAGGGGTCTATGCCTGGTTCAATGGCCCCACCTATGAAACCCCTGCCGAAATCCGCATGGCTCGCATCCTGGGGGCTGACCTGGTGGGCATGTCCACCGTGCCCGAAACGATTGTGGCCAGGCATTGCGGCATGCGGGTGCTAGGCATATCCAGCGTCACCAACATGGCAGCCGGCGTCCTGGACAGCCCCATCAATCATGAAGAGGTGCTGGCTGCGGGCGCTATGGTGCGGGAATCCTTCAAACAGCTGGTGACGGCTGTGATTGACACCATGCCCATGCCACAGCTGGTAGAAATCTGAGCATTAATCTTTGAAATGCAAAAGACCGCCGGCCGGCGGTCTTTTGCTGTGTATTTGAGCGGCGCTACATGCGCAGTTCCCCGCCCAGCTTCTCCAGGCGCCGCTTGATGACGGCTCCTTTTTCCTCAATTTCTTTTGCGGTCAGGGTGCCTTCATCAGAGCCGAAGGTGATCCTAAACATCAGGGATTTTTTGCCGGCAGGCACCTGCTTGCCCCTGTATTCCTCAATGAAATCCAGGCGCCGGATGCCTTTTTCCAGGGCTTTGCTGACTTCAAGCCAGGTCACCTCTTCATCCAGCAGCACAGAATAATCCTGTTCCACCAGGGGGAAGAGGGGCAGCGGCTCAAAGGTGTTGCTGCGGGAGGGCAGGGGCTGCACCTGCTCCAGGTCCAGTTCAAACAAGGCGACATGGGCATGTTTGATGTCTGCCTGGCGTGCTACCTGGCCGCTGATGAGGCCCAGGGATCCGATCAACTCCTCGCCCGCGAAGATGTTGAGCCAGGCCTTGGGGTCCGCCCACGCAGGCTGGGACAGCTGGGCAAAGGACAGGGGTTCTGACATCACAGCCCGGGGCAGGTCCTCCAGAATGCCCTTGGCCTGCATGAACAAGGTCCGGGCATCTTTGCCAACAAGGGCTGCTGCCAGGCTGCGGTGCTGCAGGGGCAAGGTTTCCTCTGGCGTACTGGGGTGGCTTTCGCCGGGGGCGAACACCTGGGCCAGTTCAAACACGAAAAAGGCTTCAAAATAGCGCAGGTTGAGGCTGGCAGTCTCCAGCATGCCGGGGACCAGGGAAGGCCGCAGGCAGGCGGTGTCCGGGGAAGGGGGTGCTGACAGCTGCAGGCAGGCAGACGGGTCGCAGCCGGCAGCATCCAGAAACTGTTTGTCCACCCAGGGGTAGGTGTACACCTCCTGCATCCCGCACTGGAAAGCGAGATATTCCTTCGCTGCGCGTTCCAGCTGAACCCCGCGCTGGTTCACAGCCCGGGCCAGCTGCACACGGGGCGGGATGAAATCAAAGCGCTCATAGCCAATCATCCGTGCCACTTCTTCCAGCACGTCATCCTTGATGTCCACATCCCCGGTGGCGCGCCAGGTGGGAACCTGCACTTTCAAGTCATCCCCGCTTTGGGTAATCGCAAACCCAAGGGGACGAAGCAGCTGTGCCACCTCATCC
>DAITOE010000017.1:0-16010 GCA_036834245.1 Clostridia bacterium
GGACGCCTCCGCCGAGCTTGCGAGGTGGAAAGGGAACGCAGGGAGTCCCGACGAGACTACGCCTCGTTCCTTCGACTTAGCAGAGCCATCAAAAACCCTCGATTCCTGAGTGCATGAACTCGTGTGTTGAGTATCAGGGATTGTAACATATAAAATACAAATCAGTCGACAAAAATGCCGTTCCGGGGTTCCGGAACGGCAGCGGTTGTGGGATGAAATCAGAATCAGTCTTCCCTGCGCCCCATCTCTTTGTCCAGCATATACAGGGCGGGACCGGCAGCGCCGACCACCTTGGCCCGGTCGATGTTCAGCTGGGCGTTGGTCTCTTCCTCGCCCTGCTCCTCGATGAACCACTGCAGGAAGTGGGCAGCCAGGTGATCCTTGAGCTCCAGGGCCTTCTCGTAGATCTTGTAGATGGATTTGGTAATGAACTGCTCATGCTTCAGGGCCGCATGGAGGGGGGCCTTGATGTCGGCAAAGTCCTTGTCGGTGTCCCCGATGGGGGAGAAGGTGACCCGGACGCCGCAGTCGTTCAGGAAGCTGCGGATGCGCATGGCGTGTTCATATTCCTCAACGGCCTGCACATTGAACCAATGGGCAAAGCCGGGCAAATTCTGTTCCTCGTAGTAATTGGCGAACTCCAGATACAGGTAGCCGGAATGCAGTTCCAGGTTGATCTGGTCGTTGAGCATTTTTGCGATTTCTTTCGTAATCATGTTTCAATTCCTCCTTCAAATTGTACAGAACGTACATCTCTATCTTACCCATTAAACAAAAAGTCTGACAAACAGGGCACAAACTTTTGCAGGCAGGTGCCGGCCGGTGTCAAAGGGCACGCCAAAGCAGGCGCGCAGGATGGGGGAGAAAGCTGCCCGTTGTTATTTCCCTTTGTTGAACAGGCGCTGCTTGAAGTCCATCACCTTTTTGTGCAGGTCCTCGGGCAGCAGGCCCACCACCAATACCACCAGGCCGACGGCACCCAGCAGCCACAGGAAGAGGCCGCCGCCCCTGAACAGGTATTTGATCACCAGGTACAGGCCCAGCAGGATGATGCCCAGGATGGCGTCCTTGCGCAGGTTTTTCATGGGGTTGTCCTCCGAATGTTTAAGTTTGGTATCACACCTTGATGAAGGTGCCGGCGTCCAGTTCGTCAAAGGCCTTCATCAATTCTTCCCGGGTGTTCATGACGATGGGCCCGCCCCAGGCGATGGGCTCCTTCAAGGGCTTGGCCATGAACAGCACGGCGTGCAGGCCTTCGGGGCCGGCGGTGAAGCCCACCTCGTCCCCCGGGGTGAAGAGGATGGCCTGCCGGGCGCTTTCCTCCCGGCTATCCGGGCCATACAGGCCGGAGCCGGAGAAGGCGTAGACAAACAGGGTGTCCTCCCGGGGGGTGTCCATCTGGAAGGAAGCACCGGGCTGCAGCTTGATTTCCAGCATGGTCATCTGCACATGGTCCCCGGACATGATGCCGCTGGTGCCCTTGTAGTCCCCGGCGATGACCCGGACCACAGCGCCCTCCTCCTGCACTTCCCTCACGTCCTCGTTGCGGATGTCGTGGTACTTGGGCGGGGTCATCTTGTCCTTGGCCGGGATGTTGAGCCACAGCTGCAGCCCCAGCATCCGCTCGCTGGCCTGGGGCATCTCCTGGTGCATGATGCCGCTGCCAGCGGTCATCCACTGGCAGCCGCCATCGTGAATGTCCCCGGAATTGCCCAGGCTGTCGGAGTGGACGATGTGGCCCCGGGCCAGGTAGGTCACCGTTTCAATGCCCCGGTGGGGGTGCCAGGGGAAGCCCTTGATATAGTCCGCCGGGTCCCTGGAGTCAAAGGCGTCCAGCATCAAAAAGGGGTCAAAGGCGGTGGTGGTGGGGCGGCCCAGCACCCGTACCAGGTGTACGCCGGCGCCATCCATGGTGCGATGGCCGGTGACGGTTTGCGCGATGTCTCGTTTCATGGGATCTCCTTTTTCGCGTTTTATGTTACAGGGAATATACCCCGGGCTGCTGCTTACAGCAGCACTTCCTGAAGAGGTTTGCGGGTGCCGGGATGGTTCCTGGCCTGGTTCCGCTCGCTGAGCCGCTCAAGGTCCCCAGGCCAGCCCACCGCCATCACGTGGACGATGTCCAATTCCTCCGGGATATCAAAGGCGGCCCGGGCTTCCTTTTTGCTGAAGCCTGCCATGGGGTGGGCGGTGAGGCCCCGGCGCTGGGCCTCCAGCATGAAAAAGCCTGCGGCGCAGCCGGCGTCGGACATGTGCCAGGGGTTGTCCTTGCCGTTTAGGGTGAAGGTCTTCTTGGCGCAGGTCAAGACCAGGGCGGCGGCCCGGCCCGCCCATTCCTGGTTGGCGGGGGTGAGGCAAGCCAGCAGGGTTTCCCTGCGCGCCCCGGTGGCCACCAGGAAGCGCCAGGGCTGCTCGTTGAAGCAGGAGGGCGCCAGGGTGGCGGCTTCCACCAGGGCTTCCAGGGTGTCTTCCGGCACCGCTTTGTCCAGAAGCGCCCGGTTGGCGAAGCGGTCTTTGATTTCTTGCAGCAGGTCGTGTTTGGTGTCTCTCATACATTCCTCCGGGATATTGTTCTTCTTATCCAGTATACCACAGCCTGGACAGCCTTGCAGGAAGCCCGAAAACCTTTGTCAAATCTGGACATATACCGGATTTGCATAAACGTTTGCGCCTCTTGCATTTTGGGTGCTGTTCATTATAATATTGGACAGCGAGGTGATGATATGGATGTGAAAAATCTGTTTACCAAACAGAAAATGATGCGGACTGTGCTCCTGTCCCTGATTCCTGTGGCGCTGCTGGCCACCTTCCTGTACGGCTGGCGCTGGGTCAGCCTGATGGTGCTGGTAACCCTGGCAGCGGTGGTGTCGGAATACCTGGTGATGCGCACCATCAACAAGGACAAGGCCAAGGTATCTGAGGCCGTCTTCGTGTCGGCGGCGCTGTTCACCCTGAGCTTGCCGCCCCAGGTGCCCTACTGGATCGCCGTGGTGGGCATCGTCTTTGGCATCGTGTTTGGCAAGGTCGTGTTCGGCGGCTTTGGCCGCAACGTGTTTAACCCCGCCTTGGTGGGCCGCTGCTTTATCTACGTGGCCTTCCCGGCCCACATGACCATGACCTGGGCCCAGCCCTTCCTGTCCCTGCCGGGGGGCTTTGCCGCCTATTCCGTGGCGGCGGACGCGGTGTCCTCTGCCACCCCCATCATCACCTACAACGCCACAGGCGCCCTGGCCAGCCACCTGCAGCTCTTCCTGGGCACGGTAGCGGGCTCCCTGGGGGAATCCAGCGCGCTGCTGATCCTCTTGGCCGGCGCCTTCCTGGTGTACAAGAAGGTGGCTTCCTGGCAGCTGATGGTGTCCACCCTGGTGTCCGGCACCGCCCTGGCAGCCCTCTTCCATTACACGGGGGTGGGCCAGGTGTCCGGCATGCAGGCGGCGCCGCCGCTGTTCACCCTGCTTTCCGGCGGCTTCATCTTCGGCGCCATCTTCATGGTGACCGACCCCATCTCCGCCCCCAAGACCAAGCAGGCCCAGTGGATTGCGGGCAGCCTGGTGGGCCTGATCACCATCGTGATCCGCACCTTCTCCCTCTTCACCGAGGGGATGATGTTTGCCATCCTGATTGTCAACGCGCTGACCCCGCTGCTTGAGTTGCAGCTGAAGCGGCGTGAGGACCGGAAGAAGGCCAAAGCAAAGGAGGCAGCTGCATGAAACGGGGTCATATTTACACCTTTGTCTTCATGGTCGTCATCACGGCGGTGCTGGTGTTTGCCCTGGCCCTGGCCTATGAGGCCTTCAAGCCGGCCATCTCCACCAACAAGCAGCTGCAGGAGCAGCGTGCGGTGCTCTACGCCCTGGGCCTGGACGACAGCCTGACGGACGATGAAGTCCGCGACCGCTATCAGGAGGCGGTCCAGCCCGGCGAGGTGAACGGCATCAGCGAAGCCTACGGCCACCCCGTGCTGGCCCACGTGGTGGAGGGCGAGGCCCTGGCCTATGCCATCCCCTTTGAGGGCTCCGGCCTCTGGGGCAGCCTGAGGGGCTACCTGGGCATCACCGCGGACCTGACGGAAACCCGGGGCCTGGTGTTCACCTACCAGAACGAGACCCCGGGCCTGGGCGGCCGGGTGGATGAAACCTGGTTCAAGGAGCAGTTCCGTGGCCTGCCCGTCTCAGAAGGGACGGAACTGGCTTACGGCAGCCATCCGGACTACAAGATTGACGCCGTCACCGGCGCCACCCAGACCTCCAGCGCCGTGATGCGCACCGTCAACAAAGCCCTCAAAGAGATTGTTTTTCCCGGGGAGGTGAAGTAAATGGCAGCTGAAAAAACAAGCGCCATCATCAAGCGCAACCTGTTCACGGAAAACCAGGTATTAAGGGCCATCCTGGGCATCTGTTCCTCCCTGGCTGTCACCAACACCATGCGGAACTCCCTGGTGATGGGCCTGGGGGTGGCCTTTGTCACCGGCCTGTCCAGCCTGACCCTGTCCCTGATGCGCGCCGCCATTCCCCACCGGGTGCGCATGCTGGTGCAGACCCTGGTCATCGCCGCCTACGTGATTTTTGTGGATTTGTTCCTCCAGGCCTTCATCCCGGATATCTCCAAGCAGCTGGGGCCCTATGTGGGCCTTATCATCACCAACTGCATCATCATGGGCCGGGCAGAGGCCTATGCCCAGCAAAACCCGCCCATTCCCTCCTTTTTGGACGGGCTCTTCGCCGGGCTGGGCTACACCATGGTGCTGCTGGGGGTGGCTTTCATCCGGGAGTTCCTGGGCTTTGGCACCGTCTTCGGCTTCCATGTGAACTTCATCGGCATGGATTCCTGGACCATTATGATCATGCCGCCGGCCGCCTTCTTCATCATCGGCACCATGATCTGGGTCATGTCCGCCCGGGCCGCCAATAAGGCAGCCCCGGCCAGCAAATAAGGGAGGAGAGAGAATATGGCACCCAACATCAACCCCATCATTATTTTCATCGCCTCCATCTTCACCAGCAACATGATCCTCAACAACTTCCTGGGCATGTGCTCCTACCTGTCCGTGTCCACCGAGTACAAGACGGCCAACGGCCTGGGCATGGCGGTCACCCTGGTGCTGGTGCTCACCACGGCCATCAACTGGCTGATCTATACCTACATCATCATCCCGCCGGAAATTTTCTACCTGCAGTACATCGTCTTCATCATGGTCATCGCGGCCCTGGTACAGATCCTGGAAATGGGGATGGACCGCTACGCGCCGGACCTTCACGCCAAACTGGGCATCTTCCTGCCCCTGATCACCGTGAACTGCGCCATCCTGGGCGTCACCCTGTTCATGGTGATCCGCCACTACAACTTCGTGCAATCCCTGCTGTTCGGCCTGGGCAGCGGCCTGGGCTGGTGGCTGGCCATCAATATGCTGGCGGCCATCCGTGAAAAGCTGGCCAACGCCAAACTGCCTCCCGGGATGAAGGGCCCCGCTTTGTCCTTCATCATCACCGGCATCATGGCCATGGCCTTCATCGGCTTTTCCGGCATCTTCACCATCCAGTAAGGAGGCAGCATGGATTTTCAAGCGATTCTAAAGACCGTCGCCGTGTTGTCCCTGGTGTCCGCCGGCCTGTCCATCATCATTTCCGTGGCCGAAAGCGTGCTGAACAACTACGGCACGGTGGAACTGGACATCAACAACGGCAAGAAGAAGCTGTCCGTCAAAGGGGGCAGCAGCCTGCTGTCCACCCTGGCCAGCGAAAAGATCTTCATCCCCTCCGCCTGCGGCGGCAAGGCCACCTGCGGGCTGTGCAAAGTGTCCATCCAGGAGGGGGCCGGCCCCCTGCTGCTGACGGAGGAGCCCTACATCACCCCTGAGGAGCGCAAGCAGAACATGCGCCTGTCCTGCCAGGTGAAGGTGAAGAACAACATGAAGCTCCTAATCCCGGAGGACTTGTTCAACATCCGCGAGTTCATCTGCGAGCTGGTGGAGATCGAGGACATGACCTACGACATCAAGCGCCTGCGCATGAAGCTGCCGGAGGGCCAGACCATCGACTTCAAGGCCGGCCAGTTCATGCAGTTCTACACCAAGCCCTACGGCAAAATCAAGGAGGAGGTCTTCCGGGCCTATTCCATCTCCTCCAAGGCCACGGAAAAAGACCACCTGGAGCTGCTGATTCGCCTGGTGCCCAACGGCATCTGCACCACCTATGTCCACACAGTGTTGAAGGTGGGGGACAAGGTGCGCCTCTCCGGCCCCTACGGGGACTTCTACCTGCGGGGGGACTGCGAGGAACTGATCATGATCGCAGGCGGCTCGGGCCTGGCCCCCATCCGCTCCCTGGTGTATGACGTGATTGAAAAAGGTCTGCCCCACAAGATGCGTTTCTTCTTCGGCGCCAACACCAAGCGGGACCTGTACTACGTGGAGGAGTTCGAGCAGATTGAGAAGGACTACCCCCAGTTCAGCTTCATCCCCTGCCTGGCCCGGCCCGCGCCGGAGGACAACTGGGAGGGGGTCACCGGCTTTGTCACCGTGGCCCTCCAGGAGCAGGTGGACACCGGGGAGGGCAAGGAGGCCTACCTCTGCGGCAGCCCCGGCATGCTGGATGCCTGCATCAAGATCCTGAAGGAAAAAGGCTTTACAGACGAGACCATCTTCTACGACAAATTCTAAGGAGGGCCGCATGAAGCAGAACCCCAAAGACATTCCTGTGGTGGAAAGCCTCAGGGCCGGCATCCTCTCCCGGGACGGGTTCATGGGCACCGACACCCGCCCCTTCACCCAGATCATCCTGGACGACGCCGCCCAACTGGCCCAGGCCGGCACCACGCCGGAAGACATCGCAAACCAGATGGAAACCCTCACCAAACAGGGCCTGGCCACCGCCGGCATCCCCGTTCAGGCGGGGGACTTCACCGTCACGGTGGAGGAGTACATGGGCAAAATGGGCTGCCCCTTCCGGGACCACCGGGCCCCCAAGCGCAACACCGTGGCCGTCAACAAAGCCGGCAGGGAGATGACCTGGACGGACCTCACCATCCACTTGATCAGGGCCCACGGCTTCTTCCAGGGCCTGGGCGCCCCCTACCGGCTGGAGCCGGGGGAGCTGGCGGCCTTCTTCGCCGGGGAATGACAGTAAAAGAAAGGGAGCGGCATGCTCCCTTTTAAGTGTCGACAAAGTGTCTGCGGACACTTTGTCGATTAGGAGGAGCGGGCATTTTCCATTGGTCGCTGCGCTCCCGGTCATGGAAAATGCGCGGAATGGTTTGCTGCGCAAACCGCCCCGCCCGCCCGGCAGAGCCGTGCGAGACGATTTCACTCAGAGGGCTGTGCCCTCTGAAACTCCCCTTTGATATGGCTTGTTTTCATTGTTTCCAATCTGTTCATTGACAAAATCCGGCAGCGGCTGTACAATTATTACGTAATTGTTTCAAAAATATGAAGCGATGAAGAAGGGAGAACCCCTCATGAAGACGATGAAAACATGGAGCGCCCTGCTGGTGGCCCTGATGCTGCTGTTCAGCCTGGGCCTCAGTGCCCACATGGAGGACGAGGAGCAGCCGGAGGACAGCACCCAGGTGACGGAGGAAGCGCCGGCGGAAGAAGCACCCGGCACCGCAGAGGAAACCGAAGCGGCAGGGGAGGCAGAGGCTACCTCTGAGGCGGAGGCCAAGCCCTACGCCACCATGCCCCCGGTGAAGAAGGAGGACATGCCCAAGCCCAACGCCGATGCCAAGGCGGAGGCCGTTGTCCTTAAGGAAGGCGGCAGCAGCCTGTTTGAGCTTCCTGCCACCGAATCCGCCGTGCTGGAGCCGCTGGATCCCGGCAGCGTCCTCACCCTGGTGTTCCTGGGGCAGACCTGGTGCAAGGTAAAAACCCCCGGCCATGAGGGCTATGTGCCCACCCAAGACCTGGGCTTTGCCTTTGGCGATGTGCAGACGGGCATCGCCATCGTGACCGCCCCTGGCGGCAAGCTCACCCTCAGGGCGGAGATGACCACCAAATCCAAGGCCTTAACCAGCGTACCCAGCGGCCGCGCCGTGCTCCTGCTGGCCAAAGGCGACAATTTCTCCCTGGTGCGCTTTGAGGGTAAGGAGGGCTATGTCCTCACCGCCCACATCAAGGAGGTGGCGCCCAGCGCCAGCCTGGGCACCTACATCAAGGTGGTGAGCCTGGACGAGAAGCGGGAAGCCAATGTGCGCCTGCGGGCCGAGCCCAAGCGCAACGCCACGGAGTACACCAAGGTCAAGTCCGGCCTGTCCCTGGTGGTGCTGGAGGTGGAGGAGGACTGGTCCCGGGTGGAGTACGAGGGCTACCACGGCTGGATGATGTCTGATTATCTTAAGTAATACTGAACTCCTTCATAAACGCTTCCATGAGCTGGTCCTTTTTCGCCTCCGCGTTGCTTCGTTCAGTCAGCGTAGGCTCCGGCTACGCCTCCTTCACTCAGCTTAGCGGAGACAAAAAATTGCTCAGCCCATGAGTGCGTTTACTCATTCGTTCAGTATAAGCTCCAACAACCTCTATCAGTAAAACGCGGGCGGCTGCATGCCCCCGCGTTTTTTGATGTCACGGTACTATTATAGATCTTTGGTAAAGCAGATAATCCGCCCCGCTTCCATAAAGCCCAGGGCCAAGTGGAACGCCAGGCTGTCCCGGTTGTCAAGGAGGCAGTCGCTGGCAAACTCCCGGCAGCCCTTCTCCCGGGCCCAGGCCTCACAGGCCGACACCAGCTTCCGGGCCATGCCCTGTTTCCGGTATGCCGGGCGCACATAGATGCCTTCCAGGTAGCCCACCGGGCTGGTGCTGGTGCCCTCCACATAGTCGTGGCGCAGCTGCACCTGGGCAAAGCCTGCCGGCCTGCCCTCCTGGATGAACAGGAAAACCCCGCAGGCGCTGTCCGACAGGAAGCCTTCAAACTCCTCCTGCAGCTCCTGCAGCGTATGCTCCGGCCACAGCAGCAGGGCCAGTTCTGCCACCGCCGCTGCGTCCTGAATCCCTGCCTGTCTGATCATGTTACCTCCTGTGTGTCGTCCTTGCCATTCCAACTTCATTTTATCATGGGCGCCTGCACAATGAACGGCAATATGGTATGATGATAAAAACTTATAAAAGGAGACCCATTGATGAAGAAGTTCCTGTTCTATGGCATGACCGGCGAAAAAAGCTGCTTCCAGCACGTGATGCTCAACGCGGCCCAGCTGGCGGAGGCTGGCCATGAAGTCCGGGTGATTTTTGAAGGCGCCTCGGTGAAGCTGGTGCCGGTTTTGGAAAGTGAAAAGAATCCTGTATACATGAAGCTCAAGGACCAGGGCCTCATCGCCGGCATCTGCCTGGCCTGCTCCAAGGTGCTGGGGGTGTACGAGGCCTGTGTGGACACCGGCCTGCCCATGCTGTCGGACATGTCCGGCCACGCCGGCATGAAGCCCTTCATCGACCAGGGCTACGACGTCATCAGCATTTAATACTGAATTCAAACATTATTGCTTTGATGAACCGGTCTTTTTGCGCCTCTGCGTCATCGGCGGCGTCTCCTTCGTAGGCGGCATCGGCAAGATTTCCGGGGTCATCCTGGGGGTCTTCCTCATGCAGCTGATCATGTCCGGCATGCTCTTCCTGGGCATCTCCGGCAACTTCACCTTCATCATCAAGGGCGCTGTCATCATGGTGGCCTGTGCCATCGACATGCGCAAATACCTCACGAAGAAATAAGGAGCAAGCCATTGCGTCAATTCCACTGGATCAACGAAAGCGAACTGAGCCGGCAGGGGGACCGCATCACCATCCAGGCGCCCCCCAGGACGGACTTCTTCAACTACGGCCTGGCCCTCAATGAACAGGGCATGCCCGATGAATCCGTGGGCAACGCGCCTTTTTACTACACCGAAGTCGAAGGGGACTTCGTCCTGAAGGTCAAGGTGTCCCTGGAGTTCGTGACGGATTACGATGCCTGCGCCGTCCTGTTGATGAAGGACGATTTGCACTGGGGCAAGCTCTGCTTTGAAAAAAGCGATTTTGGCACCGTGGCCGTGGTCAGCGTGGTTACCCGGGTGCGCTCCGATGACGCCAACGGCGTCAACGTGACCCAGGACGCCATCTGGCTCCAGGCGGCCCGGGTGGGGGACTATTTCGCCTTCCACTACTCTTTGGACGGGGAGCGCTTCGACATGACCCGCCTGTTCCACATGCCGGTGGCAGGGCCCCTGAAGGTGGGCCTGGTGGCCCAGTCCCCCCTGGGGGAGGGCGGGCCGCGGCATTTTGAACACCTGAGCATCGAAAACCGCACCCTCTCCCACCTCAGGCAGGGGAAGTAAAAATCAATCGTACTTAAAACCGGGGCAAGCCCCCGGTTTTTTATATGGAATGAATGAGCAAACGCAATCATTACCTTCAAATGATGTGCCTTCGCTTGTCAGTTGCCGGTTTATTGCTTATGATAGGTCTGCGCTTTTTTTGCGCCTGATACCAAACACACACTGCAGAGAGGGACACGATCATGGGCCGCATCCAGGGATTCCTACGCCGCAACCAGTTGATGAACAACCTGCTGAACCTCAAGGGCAACGCCAGGGCCTGCATCTTCACCGAGCCCTTCTGGGGCCTGCCGGTGAACCTCTACCTGCCCCTCTCCGCCAAATACATGGAGGCCCTGGGCCTGGACGCCTTCCAGATTGGCCTGGTGGCCACCGTCTACCTGATCAGCCAGATGCTGTTTTCCAGCATCTCAGGCCTCGTGACCGACAAGCTGGGCCGCCGCTGGACGGTGACCATCTTTGACTTCATCGCCTGGGTCATCCCCTTCCTGCTGTGGATGAACGCCCAGGGCTTTGTCTGGTTCCTGGCCGCCGCCGCCTTAAACGGCGTCATGCGCATCACCGACAACGCCTGGAGCCTCCTGATGGTGGAGGACGCGCCCCAGGGCTCGCTGGTGTACATCTACTCCCTGTCCACCATCGCCGGGCTGCTGTCCGGCTTTGCAGCCCCCCTCACCAGCCTGTTTGTGGGGGAACACAACCTGGTGCCCACCATGCGCTGGCTGTACCTCTTCGCCTTTGTCAGCATGTGCACCAAGATCATCCTCCTGCACCTGAACACCACTGAGACCGCCCTGGGCAAAAAGCGCAAGGCGGAGTTGCGGGGCAAGCCCTTCACCCACGCCATGAAGGGCAGCGTCACCGTGCTGCGGCAGATGTTTGGCAACACCTCCCTCATGCTGGTATTGGGCATCATGTCCTGTGTCATGGTGATCAGGAACAGCACCCAGAACTTCTGGCCCTTGTTGGTCACCGGCAAGCTGGGCCTGTCCGAGGGCAGCCTGCCCCTCCTGGCGGCCCTTAAATCCCTGGTGCAACTGGTGGCCTTCTTTGTCATTGCGCCGCGGCTCAAACCCCGGTATTTCTATAAGCCCCTGAACCTGGCCCTCACCATCGTGATGGTTTTGCACCTGGTCTGGTTCGCGCTCCCCCGCCAGCTGGCGTCCCTGGTGTATGTAGGGGTCATGGCGGAGGCCCTGGAAATGAGCATTGTGATTCCCCTGTTCTCCAGCCTCCAGATGCTTCTCCTGGACCAGACCGAGCGCAGCAGGATGTTCGGCTTCTCCCTGGCCTTTTGCCTCATGGTCACCGCCCCCTTCGGCACGCTCAACGGTCTGCTGGGC
Organism: Clostridia bacterium; assembly: GCA_036834245.1. Taxonomy (GTDB): domain Bacteria; phylum Bacillota; class Clostridia; order Christensenellales; family Aristaeellaceae; genus UBA6115. Next base: position 11,643 of record DAITOE010000017.1, read on the forward strand.
CGGGTGGATGCAGCCTGGCCCATGCTGCTGTCCGCAGCCCTGGCCGGCTTGGCCATGTTCTTCGTAGCCCGCCTCAAAGCCCAGGTGGACCGCCACGGCCTGCTGGCAGAGTCCTGATCACCCCCGTCCCCACCGGGTAAACTCTGTGGGAGGGATTTCAAATACAGGGGCTTGCGCCCGGAAAGTGGAACGCGATGAAATGGCAAGGCAGGCGGCAAAGCCGCAACGTGAGTGACCAGCGGGGCCGCAGCACCGGCGGCCGGATGGCCCTGGGCGGCGGCGGCCTGGGACTGGTGGGCATTGTGATCTACCTCCTCATCTCCATGATGGGGGGCGGGGGCGGCGACCTGGGGGACGTCCTGGACCAGGTGGTGGTGCCCCAGACCCAGCAGCAGCAAGGCCAGCAGGGCAGCTACCAGGAAAGCCCCCAGGAGAAGGAACTCATGGCCTTCCTCTCCGTCGCCCTGGCCGATATCGAGGATACCTGGGGCGAGATCCTGCCCCGGTCTGAATACCGCACCCAGTACCAGGAACCCCAGCTCACCATCTACACCGGCTACATCAACACCGCTTGCGGCGCTGCAGATTCCGGCGTGGGCCCCTTCTACTGCCCCGGGGACCACACCATCTACCTGGACCTCAGCTTCTATGACACCCTCACCCGCAAATACGGCGCCAAGGAGGGGGACTTTGCCATGGTCTACGTCGTCGCCCACGAGGCCGGCCACCATGTGCAGACCCTCCTGGGGGTCACCCAGCAGCTCAACACCCTCAGGCAGCGGGTGGCCCGGGGCACCATGAGCCAGACCGAGTTCAACCGCTATTCCGTGGCCTTCGAGCTTCAGGCCGATTACCTGGCCGGCGTCGTGGCCCGCTACATGCACGAAAAGGGCTACCTGGAGGAGGGCGACCTCTCCGAAGCCATGAGCGCTGCCGCCGTGGTGGGGGACGACGCCATCCAGAAGCGCTACCAGGGCTATGTGGACCCGGACACCTTCAACCACGGCACCAGCGCCCAGCGCCAGGCCTGGTTCAAACGCGGCTTTGAAGCCGGCGACCTCTCCGGCTGGGACACCTTCAAGGACCTCTGATACCAACCCCACAGAACCACCAAGGCAGCACACGACCCCATGGAAGGGAGGGCCCCACATGCTCAAGCTGCTATCCATTCTGTTCAGCCTGCTCCTTGTTTTCTCAGGCATTGCCCTGCCTGTTGCCTCACCAACGGAAAGGACCACCACCATGAAGGAATCCGCCCAGAATCAATACCAGAAACCCAGTGACGAGGAGCTGCGCAGCACCCTCACCCCCCTGCAGTACCATGTCACCCAGGAAGCCGGCACCGAGCACCCCTACACCAACGAATACTGGGAACTCAACGAGCCTGGCATCTACGTGGACATCGTCACCGGGGAGCCCCTCTTCACCTCCAAGCAGAAATACCAGTCCTCCTGCGGCTGGCCCGCCTTCTTTGAAAGCATTGAGGACAACCGCATCCAGGAGATCGAGGACCTCTCCTATGGCATGAAGCGCACCGAGGTGCGCAGCACCCTGGGGGACACCCACCTGGGCCACGTCTTTGAAAACGACCCCGAAAGCCCCAACGGCATCCGCTACTGCATCAACTCCGCCTCCCTCCGCTTCATCCCCAAGGACCAGATGGAGAAAGAGGGGTACGGGGACCTGTTGGGGGAACTGGAATAGGACGAGGGGACAGGGGAGACGCCTGGGGGGTTCACCCCCAGACCCCCGCCCGGGGTTTTCAACCCCGGACCCTGGAATCTATTTAGAATCCTCAAGGCGAATTGTAATCCGAGCATTTGATGATGCTAATAATTAACCCCGAGCCGGCTTAAAAACCGGCTCTTTTTTTCTACCTTTTTTAGGCTTCCTGTGCTATACTGCTGTTAGAACAATAAAAAAACAAGTCTGCGTTTGCAGCCAGCCCAATGAACCAGAAAGGCGGATTCACCATGTACCAGCAGTTTGAAACCGGGGTGCTCCACGACGTGCCCCACCAGGACCCCCAGGGCGCCCTGTGCATGCCCATTTACCAAAGTTCCACCTTCATCTTTGAAAGCGCCTGCCAGGGGGGCGAGTGCTTCGCCGGCACCCAGGAGGGCTTCATCTACACCCGCTTGGGCAACCCCACCACCCAGCTGCTGGAAAAGAAGATCGCCGCCATGGAAAAAGGGGAGGAGTGCGTGGCCTTTTCCTCCGGCATGGGGGCCATCTCCGGCACCCTGCTGTCCTTCCTCAGCCAGGGGGACCACTGCATCGCGGATCCTGTGCTCTACGGCTGCACCCATTCCCTGATGTCCCACACCTTCCCGCGCTTCGGCATTAAAGCCCAGTTTGTGGACTGCAGCGACCTCACCGCCCTGCAGGAGGCCATGCGGCCGGACACCCGGGTGGTCTATTTTGAAACCCCGGCCAACCCCACCATGAAAATCATCGACATCCAGGCCGCCTGCAACCTGGTGAAATCCATCAACCCGGACTGCCTGGTGATGGTGGACAACACCTTCGCCACCCCCTATCTGACCCGGCCGCTGCAATTGGGAGCAGACATCGTGCTCCACTCCGCCACCAAGTACCTAAACGGCCACGGGGACGTCATCGCCGGCCTCTGCGTGGGCAGCCATGCCCTGATGCAGCAGGTGCGCTGCGAGGGCTTAAAGGACATCACCGGCTCCGTCATGAGCCCCCACGACGCCTTCCTGATCCTCCGGGGCATCAAGACCCTCAAATGCCGCATGGACACCCACTGCAAAAACGCCAGGAAGGTGGCGGATTTCCTGGTGGCGCACCCGGCGGTGGAGACCGTGTACTTCCCGGGCCTTGAAACCCACCCCAATCACGCCGCTGCCAAACGCCAGATGGCACAGTTTGGCGGCATCCTGTCCTTCCTGGTGAAGGGCGGCTACGAGGCAGCCTGCAACACCGTCAACAACCTCTCCCTCTGCACCCTGGCCGTCAGCCTGGGGGACACCGAAACCCTGGTGCAGCACCCCGCTTCCATGACCCACTCCACCTACTCCTGCCAGGAGCGCACCCAGGCCGGCATCCCCGACAACATGGTGCGCCTCTCCGTAGGCCTGGAACACCCCGACGACATCATCGCTGACCTCAAGCAGAGTTTGGACTCGCTTTTGCAAAGCTAATACTGAGTGAAAACATTATTGCACCGATGGGCCGAGGATTTTTGATGGCTCTGCTAGGTCGAATGAACGAGGCGTAGCCGTAGCCTACGCCGAGTGAGAGAGACGACGCAGAGGCGCAAAAAGACCGGTTCATCAAAGCAATAATGTTTGAATTCAGTATAAAAGACGATTGGGCAGTAAAATGCAACAGGGGCAAACTGGTTATGTTTGCACCTGTTGACATTGTTCGTTTTGTGCCTTGTTGCTGATTGATTGCTACATACGGACAACAGGGTGATTAACTGACGTTATCTATCAGTTCCAGTGTATACACACCTGGCTCATCAACAACTATGGTTGTTTCCACGTCGATAAATGACTCACCAACTTGTAGTGCAGGTGTAAGAAAACTGCCGCTATTGATAACTGCACCATCTTTGTAAAGCTTATAGCTGATGTAACAGGCAGAGTTCATCTCCTCCCCGTTGTGATCAAAAGTCTTCGTTCCAGATATTTTGATATTGATTTTCACTCTGATATTGTCCCAGAATTCAGACACTTCATGAGTGATCTTTGATACGTTTGCACCTGTGACTCTTTTTTTCTCGCCTGCAATAATCCAATATTTGCTCACTTCAACAGGTGTTTCAGGGATGATCACAGATGTGGAATCTGCCAAGGAGTGGTAAGGCAGATCTTTTGCTAAGTAGAGTTCTTTTTTCTCCAAAGAGAACACACCCGGGTAATATGCTTGGTAATCCAACCTGCCTCTTGCAAAGTTGATTCCATCACTGGGGTTTGCTGGGGTAATGCTGCCGAAAGGGATGTATATCAAAGCAGTGGCGTATGTCTCCATTGTAAAGTCACTTGAAGTGATGATATGTGTTTTCTTGTAAACAGTGGTTCCGGGCGCGTTGACGATTTCCACATCAACAGCAGCCGGGCTGACGACGGTCTTGTATTTATTGTCCCGGAGCTGAATTTTTAGCAGGTAGGCATCCTCCAATGCTTCCACGCTGTTCATCCTGTACGCTACAACCCGTGAAGCTTGAGAGAGGTCAAAAGGGGAATCCGGCAAAACACTGGTGGGGTTGAGAATGTAATCTACGATATGTCGTAAATCATCAATGTCAACTACTCCAGTTTTGTTTGCATCAGCGTTTTCCATGGAAGCTGCAGACGTTCCTTCAACCAGGTAATTGATTACGCTGCTCAAATCATTGAT
>DAITOE010000018.1:0-4686 GCA_036834245.1 Clostridia bacterium
CACCGTGCCCAGCCTGTTGCCCACCTATTCCGTGCTGCTGCTGCTGTCCATTGCCAGCATCCTCTCCAACGGGATGGAGCAATACTACGTTTTCCGCAATGCCCAGAACGCCGCATCCATTGAGGTATTGGACCTGTATGTCTACAGCCTGGGCATTGAAAACGGCATCATTCCCCTGTCCACCGTGGTGGGGATGATGAAAACCTTTATCAGCCTTGTCCTGCTCTTTGTTGCCAACAGCGTCTCCCGCCTGGTGCGGGGCGAAAACATCGTGTAGGAGGTGATGGAAATGACCGGCATTACACACAAAAAGCACAAGGAGGGCCCCCTGGGCCGCGCCTTCAATGTCTTTAATGTCCTTTTCTTCCTCCTCTTTGCCCTGTCCTGTGTCTTCCCGTTTTACTACCTGTTCATCAACACCATCTCCGACAACACCATGGTGCAAAAGGGCCTGGTGAACTTTTTTCCCATTGGTATCAACTTCAACAACTACCTCTCCCTGCGGGATGTCAGCGATGTAGGAGCGGCCTTTGTTGTCTCCATCTCCCGCACAGTGCTGGGCACCCTGCTGATGGTGGTTGCCTCCAGCTTTGTGGGCTACCTGGTTACCAAGAAGCAGATGTGGCAGCGTACCTTCTGGTACCGTTTCCTCATCATCACCATGTATTTCAACGCCGGCTTAATCCCCGGCTACCTGAACATGGTGATGCTGGGGCTCACCGGCAGTTTCCTGGTATACATCATCCCCGGCATCGTGGCTCCCTTCAATATCATCCTGGTGAAGACCTATATTGAATCCATTCCCGCTGAACTGGAGGAAAGCGCACTGATGGATGGCGCCGGGTATCTGAGGATCTTCCGATCCATCATCTGGCCCTTATCCGTGCCCATCCTGGCCACCATCGCCATTTTTGGGGCGGTGGGACACTGGAACTCCTTTACGGATTCCCTGATTTTCATGCAGTCTTCCCCCAAGCTCTACACCCTGCAGCACCGGCTGTATATTTACCTCAATACCAACACCAACCTGGGGGCCCTGCTGGGGGGTGGCAGCGTGGACAGCGCCACTGCAGCCCAGATTATGGAAAACACCCTCAATGCCAAGGTGATCAAGTACACCATCTCCATGGTCACCATCATCCCCATTCTCCTGGTCTATCCCTTTATGACCCGCTATTTTCAAAAGGGCATCATGCTGGGCGCCGTGAAAGGCTGAACCAGATCCATTACACTACAAGGAGGTCCCATCCCATGAAATCCACCAAGCGACTGTTTCCTCTTTTGCTGGCCATCGCCCTGATGCTGGGGCTGTTCCCGGCAAGCGTCACTGCCCAGAACAACCCTGTCACCCTCACCTGCTACAGCCAACTGGCCAACTGGGACGGCGAATTGACCGGCTGGTTCGCAAAAGTCCTGCTGGACAAGTTCAATGTCAAGATTAACATCATCCCCGATTCCGAAGGCGTCTACGAAACCCGCATGGAATCCGGCGACCTGGGAGACATCGTCATCTGGGGCTCCGACGGTGAAGAATACCTTGCTGCCGTGGAGTTCGGACTGCTGTTTGACTGGGAGGACGAGGACCTGCTCCAGGAATATGGGCCCTATATTTACGAGCACATGCAGCCCGCCCTGGAGAAAAACCGCAAGCTTTCCTCCGGCAATGTCTATGGCTTTGGCCACAACGTGGCCACCGACCCCAAGGACCATGAATCCTTCTTCTACACCTGGGACCTGCGCTGGGATCTGTACAAGGAGCTGGGCTATCCGGAGATGAACACCCTGGAGGACATGGTGGAAGTCCTGGCCCGGATGAAAGAAATCGCGCCCACGGATGACATCGGCAACGAGACTTTTGCCATCTCCCTCTGGCCCGACTGGGATGGGGACATGGTGATGTACGTCAAGGCCACCGCCACTGCCTACTATGGCTTTGATGAACTGGGGATCGGCCTGTATGACAGCGACACCGGCACATTCTATGACGCTCTCATGGACAACGGCCCTTACCTGCAGATGGTGAAGTTTTACAACAGCCTGTTCCGCCGGGGGCTGCTGGACCCCAACTCCATGGTGAACACCTATGACAGCATGATTGAAAAGGTCCGGAATGGCGGCACCTTCTTCAGCATCTTCAACTACTCAGGCTCCATGGCTTACAACACCCTGGAGCACCAGGCCCAGAACAAAATGATGATGACATGGCTGCCCAAAGAGGCCAGCCCCATTGCCTATGGCATGAACGTCCAGGGCGGCAACCGGGTATGGTCCATCGGCGCCAAATCCATGTACCCCGAGCTGGCGATGGAAATCATCAACTATCTGTGCACCCCGGAAGGCCGCCTCACCATGGACTATGGCCCCCGCGGCCTTACCTGGGACTATGACGAGAACGGGAAAACCTATTTTACCGAACTGGGAAAGGAAACCAACACAAACCGCAAGGTGAACCTCACTGAAAAAACTGGGGGCGAGTGGCTGGGCCTATTTGGCGAAGGCAGCAATCAGATGAACAACACCACCTGGTCCATCAACGCCACCAACCCCGAATCCAATGAGCGCTATTACAGCGATTACTGGGCCAGCAATATCCTGCCCGCCCAGTCAGACATCGAGCAGGACTGGCGGGACTATACAGGATTTGACAACATCCAGGATTTTCTCGGCAGCCGCAACTTCAAAGTGGCCCCCGGCACCTCCTACTCCATCGGTGTACGCAGCGACGACCTGAAGGTGAAGTGGACCCAGGTGACCAAGGCCATCAAAGACGGCACCTGGAATGCCATCTATGCCAAAAACGACGGGGAGTTCAACTACCTGATCAAGGACATGCAAAACAAGGCCAGGGCCTACGGTTACGAAGAATGCGTTGCCTGGTCCCAGAACGAGGCAGCCATCCGCAGGGGGCTGGAGCTGGAAGCCCTTGGCAAATAGCAGAAGACTAATATGAAAAACGCCGCCACATCTTTACATTGATGTGGCGGCGCTTGTTTGTCTTTCATCAGCCATAGCGCACCTTCAGGATGAAGGGGTTGCCCCAGATGTAGTAGCTGACCTGAATTTCCCGCACGGCGTGGAGGCTTTTTTTGGTCAGCAGGTAGGTGCGCAGCATCATCTGGCGGCCGTTTTCAACGGTGATGGCGCTGTTGACATCCTGTTCCTGGGCCTCCTGCTGGGAGAAGCACAGCACATCCCCCCGCACCGGCACCACCACTGCCTCAAGCATCCGGGCCGGGATGAAGCCCCGGTTGCCCACCATGATGGTGTACTCCAGGATCACATAGTCCTCCGCATCCCCCAGGGGCGTTTCCTCATACACCGTGCCCCGCACGGCGCCGGCGGCCAGCTGCTCCTTCAAGCGGGCAAAGCGCAGCTGGAATTCCTCCTCCGGCAGGGCGCGCACCGCCTCGGCCTTCAGTTCCAGCCGGGCGGCGGCAAAGCCCCAGAGGGTGGCCCCCAGCAATAAAAGGGCCAGCAGAGCTGCGACAGCGGCAATCTTCCTCATCAGCGGCCCTGCAGGATCTGGTTCATCTTCTGGATCATCTCAGAGTCCTTCAGGCGGAACTGGATCTCCACCCGGCGGGAGGCGTCCATGTTCTCGGTGCCATCGGGGAAGAAGATCCGGTCGGAATAGCTGCGCCCCTTGGCCGTCAGGATGGATTGCAGCTTCTGGCGCTGCACGGCGCTAAGCCCCGGCAGGTCCAGGCAGTAGGTGACCACCCCCAGGGCCCGGGCCTGGGACAGCTTCAGGTTGTGCAGGTAGGAGCCGGTGGAGTCGGTGTGGCCTTCAATCACAATCTCTGCCACATAGGCCTCGTACTCCGGCCGCATCAAGACGCTTAAATACACCGGAATCAGCCGGGCCAGCTGGGCCTGGCCGCCGGGCAGGAGCACCTCGCCGCCTTTTTCAAACAGCAGGGTGCTGTCCAGCATGATGTCGCCGGTGTCCTCGTTCACCTTCACGTTCAACTGGCTCTGGGTGAAGGCCTGGCTCAGCTCCTGGATGATCTGGGTTCTAACCCCCAGCAGGTCGTCGATCTGCTGCTGCTGCTGGTTCATGGCCAGCTGCATCTGCTGCAGATCCAGTTCCTGGGCTGCCAGCTGCAGCTGCAGAGCCGCCTGCTCGTCCTTCTGGGTTTTCAGCGCCGTCTGGGCGGCCTTCAGGTCCTCTTCCTGCTTTTGCAACTGGATCTGGATGGAGGCCACTTCCTCCTCCTTGCCCATGAGCTCCGCCTGGGCGGTGCGCAGGTCCTCCTCCTTTTGCACAAGGGAGATCTGCACCCGGTCCAGTTCCACGCTTTTGGTTTCCAGCTCCTTGGTTTTCACGTCCAGGACGGAAAAATACTGATAGATGCTCACCATCAGGGCCAGGATGAACACCAGCAGCAGGCTGGACAGCATATCCGAAAACGAAATCCAGTGGCTGCCGCCGTCCCCTTTTTGAATCATGCGCCGGGGCGCCCGGATGGCCCGCATTTATGCCCCCTCCGCCATCCGGCTTGCCGCCTGGGTGGCCTTGTTGAGGGCCTGGGTCATGTCGGCCAGGGCCTGCTGCACCCGGGAGAACTGCTTCAGGTCCACCGCGCTGCCGCCCTCTGCGGCAGCCTTCAGGTCTGCCACCATCTTACGGGTCATGTCCGTCATGCTTTCCTCAAACATCCCCATGGTGCGGGCCAGGCCGGTGGA
>DAITOE010000018.1:4786-15681 GCA_036834245.1 Clostridia bacterium
CCGGTTTTCTGGATGCTGTCCAGGATGCTGTCCGCCGCCGTCATGGTGCTGTTCACCGATTCCAGGTTCACCACCTGGGACTGGTTGATCTGGGACAGGGTCTTGCCCAGCAGCAGGAACTGGCCGTTTAGGGCCTCGTTCATCTGGCTGACAAACTGGTTCACCACGTGGTTGAGCCCCTCCACCTGGGCCTGGGTCTCGGACATGATGAAATGGTGCATGGATTGGCCGATGGGGGCGAAGGAGCGCTCCACCGCCTGGCCGATGCCGCTTTCCAGTTTCATGCTCACATCAGAAAAAGCCCCCGCCAGGAAGGCGGCCTGGTCTTCCATGTAGCAGGTCTGCCGCACGCCCTCATCCAGGGGCCGGCGCATCACCACATCGGAAAAGGCCTGGTTGAAGTCGTCCAGGGCCCCGGTGGCTGCGCCCTGGGCGGAGCGGAAAAAGATGTTGAACAGGAGGGAGCCCGCCAGCCCCGCGATGGAGGTGCCGTAGGCGAAGGTCATCCCGGAAATCATGCTGTGGATGGAGTTGACGGTGTTGTCCGCGTTGCTCAGGTCCAGGTTGCCCAGGCCCCGCATCAGGCCGATGAAGGTGCCCAGGATGCCCAGGCTGGTGAGCAGCCCCGGAATTACCTCTGCCAACTGGAAATGGGCGAAATCCCGCAGGGTGGTCTCGTCGTTGATGTAGTCCTCCACATCGCAGGACAGACCCCGCTGGTCCAATTGTTCCGCGTTCATCAAAAAGCGGGCCCACTGCTTCTGCATGGGCTTGCCCAGGAAGAGCACGTCCTGCCAGTCAGGCCGGCCCGTCTCACTGGGCTTGAACACCGCCAGGTTGGAAATCCCCTTGCGGAAGGCACGGGCCGCCCGCTGCAGCGGGGCGACGCACTTGCTGTAGCCCACCACGAAGGTGATGATCACCGCGCCATAGACCACCAGGTCGATGAGCTTGTCTGAGAGTAACTTCAAAAAATCGTTCAACCGTTTCACCGCCTTTATGAACAGCATTGTAATCTTTCTTTATTAAAATTGCAACAATTCCGAGATGGAATCTTCCGTTTGTCTGGAATCCTGCCGGGATCTGCATTCTGCAGGCCAGGCAGGCCGTCTTTGCTTGAAGGACGGGGGCGCATGGGGTATACTGGGCGTGGATTTTTGGTGTTTTTATTGAAAGGCGGTGCCCTGTGGTCAAGCTATCCGAACTGATCTCCGGCCTGGAGCTCAAGGTCCTGTCCCCCACCACCAAAAAGGTGCTGGACATCCAGTCCTCCGAGTTCAACCGGCCCGGCCTGGAGCTGAGCGGCTTTTACGAGCATTTTGCCCTGGAGCGGATGCAGATCCTGGGCAACGCGGAGATGGGCTACCTGATGGGCCTCTCCGCCCCGGAGCGGGACCAGAAGCTGCGCACCTTCTTCTCCTACGACATCCCCTGCGTGATCCTCTGCCGGGGGCACCAGCCGCCGGAGGAGATGCTGCGCCTGGCCCGGGAGCGGGACATCCCCGTGCTGGGCAGCAAGATGTCCACCACCGGCTTCATCGTCTCCGCCATCATGTTTTTAAACCGGGTGCTGGCCCCCCACATGACCATGCACGCCGTCCTGGTGGACGTCTACGGCGTGGGCATTTTAATCACCGGGGACTCCGGCGTGGGCAAGAGCGAGGCCGCCCTGGAACTCATCAAGCGGGGCCACCAGCTGGTGGCGGATGACGTGGTGGACGTGTGCCGGGTGACGGAGGACCGCCTCACCGGCGAATCCCCGGAGACCATTCGGTTTTTTATGGAAATCCGGGGCATCGGCATCATCGACATCCGCCAGATGTACGGCATCGGCGCCGTGTTGATGCGCAAGTCCATCGACCTGGAGATCCGCCTGGAGCACTGGGACGACCAGAAGGAGTACGACCGCCTGGGCCTGGAGGAAAACTACACCACCATCATGGATGTGAAGGTGCCCAGCCTGGTCCTGCCCGTGAAGCCCGGGCGCAACCTGGCCATCATCATCGAGGTGGCCGCCCGGAACCTCAGCCTCAAGCGCATGGGCTATTCCGCCGCCAGGGAGCTGGACAAGCGCCTCACCGACCTGATGAACCAGTAAGCAAATTTTCCACATAAAGGAGAACCCGATGATCTACATTGGCATCGACCTGGGGGGCACCAAGATTGCCGCCGGCGTGACGGACAAAGACGGCAAGATTCTGGCGGAGGCCGCCACCCCCACCCTGGCTCAGCGCCCCTACCAGGAGGTGGTAAGGGACATGGCGGACTGCGCCCTCAAAGCCCTTCAGCAATCCGGCCACAGCCTGGCTGAGGTGGGCACCATTGGCGTGGGCATCCCCGGGGTGGCAGAAAACAAAAACGGCGTGGTGATCTTCTGCACCAACCTGGGCTGGCACGACGTGCCCCTGCGGGAGGAATTGCAAAAGCACATCGACAAGCCCGTCTACATCGACAATGATGCCACCGTGGCCGCCCTGGCGGAAAGCCGCGCCGGCGTGTCCAAGGACGCCCATTCCAGCATCTTCCTCACCCTGGGCACCGGGGTGGGCGGCGGCATCGTCTTTGACGGCAAGCCCTGGACCGGCGCCCACGGCGTGGGCACCGAGCTGGGCCACATCACCATGGAAATCGACGGCATCCCCTGCACCTGCGGGAAGCGCGGCTGCCTGGAGCGCTACTGCTCCGCCACCGCCCTCATCCGCATGGGCAAGGAAGCAGCAGTACAGCAGCCGGACAGCCTAATGGTGAAGCGGGCGGGCTCCGTGGACGCCATCAACGGGAAAATCATCATCGACTGCGCCCGGGAAGGGGACCCCGCCGCGGCCGCGGTCTTTGACCGCTACACCAAGTACCTGGCCATCGCCGTGAACACCATGGTGTCCTTCTTTGACCCGGAGATGATTGTCTTGGGCGGCGGCATCTCCATGGCCGGGCAGTTTTTGCTGGACGCCATCAAAGAAAAAATCCCCAGCTACCTCATGTACAAAACCCTCCCCTACGGCAAGCTGGAGCTGGCCGTGCTGGGCAACGGCGCCGGCATCATCGGCGCCGCCATGCTGGGGATGATCCTGAAGGAAGGTGAAACCCTGTGAAAGCAACCGACATCGCACAATTGTTCAAACACACCCCCCAAGACGGGACCCCGGTCCTGGTGCGGGGCTGGGTGCGTACCCTGAGGGACAGCAAGGCCTTTGCCTTCATCGAACTCAACGACGGCAGCGCCTTCCGCAACCTGCAGATCGTCTGCGACACCAGCCTGCCCAATTTTGAGGCCGTCACCAGGATCACCCTCTACTCCGCCATCGAAGTGCAGGGCAAACTGGTATACACCCCCGACATGAAGCAGCCCTTTGAAATCAAGGCGGAAGAGGTCATCCTGCTGGGGGCCTCCGACCCGGACTATCCCCTGCAGAAAAAGCGGCACACCATGGAATACCTGCGCACCATCTCCCACCTGCGGGTGCGCACCAACGTGTTCTCCGCCGTCTTCCGCATCCGCTCCCTGGCCGCCCAGGCCATCCACGCCTATTTCGCCGAAAAGGACTTCATCTACGTCCACACCCCCATCATCACCACCTCCGACGCCGAGGGCGCCGGCGAGATGTTCCACGTCACCACCCTGGACTTCCACAACCTGCCCCGCACCCCCGATGGCCAGGTGGACTACAGCCGGGATTTCTTCGGCAAAAAGGCCTCCCTCACCGTGTCCGGACAGCTCCAGGCCGAGGCCTTCGCCCTGTCCATGGGCCGGGTCTACACCTTTGGCCCCACCTTCCGCTCCGAAAACAGCAACACCCCAAGGCATGCCGCCGAGTTCTGGATGATCGAGCCCGAGGTGGCCTTCTGCGACCTGGAGGGCAACATGGACCTGGCCGAGGACATGGTGCGCACCGTCATCGCCCGGGTGATGGAGCAGGCCCCGGACGAGTTCCACTTCCTCAACCAGTTCGTGGACAAGGAGCTGCTGGCCCGCTTGAACCACGTCAAGGACAGCCAGTTTGAACGCTGCACCTACACCAGGGCCATCGAGATTCTGGAGGCCTCCGGCGCCCGGTTTGAATACCCCGTTAAATGGGGCATGGACCTGCAAACCGAACACGAGCGCTACCTCACCGAACAGCACTTCAAGCGCCCCGTCTTCGTCACCGATTACCCCCGGGACATCAAGGCCTTCTACATGCGGGCCAACGAGGACGGCAAAACCGTCGCCGCCGTGGACCTGCTGGTGCCCGGCGTGGGCGAGATGCTGGGCGGCAGCCAGCGCGAGGAGCGCCACGACAAGCTCCTGGCCCGCATCCGGGAAATGGGCCTGAAGGAAGAGGAATACACCTGGTACCTGGACCTGCGCCGCTTCGGCACCGCCGTTCATGCCGGCTTCGGCCTGGGCTTCGAGCGCTTCGTCATGTACTTAACCGGCATCACCAACATCCGCGACGTCCTGCCCTTCCCCCGGACCGTCGGGCACGCCGAGTTTTAGGACGGGGACAAGGGACGGGGAGGACGAGGGGACCGGGAGGACGCTGGGGGCATTCTTGAAAGAATGCCCCCAGACCCCCTAAGAACTTTAATATTTGCAGCATCAAAAGCTGCTTCAAAAAAAGCCGTTGGCCGAAAACCCGTGGCTTTTCCTCTGCAATGCGGTTTATATGATAGATTCCAAAGTTTTCAGGGGGTCTGGGGGCGCTTTTTCAAAAGCGCCCCCAGCGTCCTCTCCGTCCCTACTCCCGGTAGCCCTGCGGGTTCTGCTTCTGCCATCTCCAGGCGTCGCGAACCATGTCAGCGATGCCCAGCTGGGCTTCCCAGTGGAGGAGGTCCCGGGCTTTCTGGGGGTCGGCGTAGACGGTGGCGATGTCGCCGGGGCGGCGGGGGCCGATGGTGTAGGGCACCTGAACGCCGTTTTCGGATTCAAAGGCGTGGAGGATTTGAAGGACGCTGTAGCCCTGGCCGGTGCCCAGGTTGACGGCCTGGCAGCCGCGGTTCTGTGCGGCATATTCCAGGGCCTTCAGGTGTCCCCGGGCCAGGTCCACCACGTGGATATAGTCCCTAACGCCGGTGCCGTCCACGGTGTCGTAGTCATTGCCGTGGACGGTAAGCCTTTGTAAGCGGCCCAGGGCGGTCTGGGTGATGTAGGGCAGCAGGTTGTTGGGGATGCCGGCGGGGTCCTCGCCGATGCGGCCGCTTTCGTGGGCGCCGATGGGGTTGAAATAGCGCAGGAGCACCACGGAGAAGCTGGGGTCGGCAAGGGCGATGTCCTTGAGGATCTGCTCTCCCATGAACTTGGTCCAGCCGTAGGGGTTGGTGCAGCCCAGGCGGCCGTTTTCGTTCAGGGGCATCTCGTTGTCCTGGGCATAGACGGTGGCGGAGGAGGAGAAGATGAAGTTGTTGACGCCGTGCTTTTTCATGACCCGGCACAGGGCCATGGTGCTGCCCAGGTTGTTGTCGTAATAGGTGAGCGGGATGTGCACAGATTCCCCCACCGCCTTCATGCCGGCGAAGTGGATGACGCTGGCGATGCGGTGCTTGGAAAAGACCTCATGCAGCCGGGCCTCATCCCGCACGTCGAACTGGTAAAAGGTGATGGGCTTGCCGGTGAGTTCAGCAACCCGCTCCAGGGATTTCGCATCGCTGTTGCGCAGGTCGTCCACCACCACCACCTCATAGCCTGCGTTTTGCAGCTCCAGGCAGGTGTGGGACCCGATATAGCCAGCACCGCCGGTGACCAGGATTGTCATGTGTTCATCCTCCCGCTGTTTTCTGGCATAGAAAAACTCCATGCCGGCTGTCCAGCATGGAGTTTATCATCATTTGGCGTTTTTGACCATGCCCCAATAGGTATCGTAGAGCACCTTGACGTCATGGTTGTCGTGGAAGAACTCGCAGTTTTCGATGACGTCCATGCCTGGGTTCAGGTTGGGGTTGTCGATGTAGTCATCGCCCAGCAGCTCGATGGCGCCCTTGTTGGGGGTGGAGTACTCGATGTATTCCACGTTCATGGCGGCGATTTCGGGGCGGGAGAGGAAATCGATGAAGGCGTGGGCGTTGTCGGGGTTGGCGGCGGTCTTGGTGATCACCATGCCGTCCACCCAGACGTTGCTGCCCTCCTCGGGCACCACGTAGGCCAGGTCGGGGTTTAGGTTGATGGCGTACTGGGCGTCCCCGGACCAGACCAGGGCCAGGGCGGCTTCGCCGGCCACCATCTTGTCCTTGGTTTCGTCCACCTGGTAGGCCTTGACGATGCCCTTTTGCTTCTGCTCGATGAGCAGGTTGGCGGCCTCCTGAATCTCGGCCGGGTTTTTGGAGTTGACGGAATAGCCCAGGTATTTGAGCGCAATGCCCAGGGTGTCCCGGGGAGAGTCCATCATGAAGACCTGGTCTTTGTATTTCTCGTCGAACAGCTGGCCCCAGGAGGTGATGGGCTCCTCCACCTTGGTGGTGTTGTACAGGATGCCCACGGTGCCCCACATGTAGGGGACGGAGTACTTGTGCTCCGGGTCATAGTCCGGGGTCTGGAGCCAGTCCAGGATCTGGGCGGCGTTGGGCACCTTGTCAAAATCGATGGGCTGCACCAGGTCCTCCGCGATCATGCGCTCGATGGCATAGTCCGAGGGGAAGACCACGTCAAAGCTGCCGGGGCTGGTGCGCACCTGCACCATCATGTCCTCGTTGAGGGTGAAGCGCATGTAGTTGACCTTGATGCCGGTCTCTTCCTCAAACATCTTGATGACGTCCTCGTTGATGTAGTCTTCCCAGTTGAAGACATTCACAACGCCTTCTGCAAGGCCCGTGCCAAGGGACAGCGCCAGCAGGGCAGCCAGCATGATGACAAATACTTTTTTCATAGACAACCTCCTGTCAGGATTCGTTGGCCAGTGATGCGCGGCGGTTGACCAGCAGCAGCAGCACCAGCAGGGCGACAAACATGAGCGCACTTAAAGCGTTCATCGTAGGCTTTATACCCTTTCTTGCCTCGGAGTAAATCAGCGTGGACAGGTTTTGCACCAGGGGGCTGGTGGTGAAGTAGCTGATGGTGAAGTCGTCCAGGGAGAGGGTGAAGCTGAGGAGGGCGCCGGTGATGACCCCGGGCATGACGGCGGGCAGGATGACCCGCCGCAGGGCATAGCCGGGGGTGGCCCCCAGGTCTAGGGCGGCCTCGTAGCTGTGCTTGTTCATCTGCTTGAGCTTGGGCAGCACCGACAGGATGACGTAGGGGATGTTGAAGGTGACGTGGGCTAAGAGCATGGAAAAATAGCCCCGGGGAATCTGGGTGAAGATGTACAGCAGCATCAGGGAGATACCGGTGACGATGTCCGGCATGGTCATGGGGATGTTGGTCATGGTCATCATGATGCCCTGGGGGCGCTTGTTCATGGCGTGGATGCCGATGGCGGCCAGGGTGCCCAGGACAGTGGCGATGGCCGCCGCAAGAAGGGCGATGGTGACGGTGACGTACAGGGCGTTCATGATGGACTGGCTGTTGATGAGGTCGATGTACCAGCGGAAGGAGAAGCCCTCCCATTTCGCCCGGCTGACCCCGGCATTGAAGGACTGGACGATGAGCACCACGATGGGCACGTACAAAAACAGCAGGATCAGGGTGAGGTAGCCGCGTTTGAAAATTTTGCTCATAGGGTGCCGCTCCCTTCTCCTTCCGGGTCGGCCTTGCGCAGCAAGGTGAGGCTCATGAGGATCAGCACCATCATGATGAGGCTTAAGGCGCTGCCCACGTTCCAGTTGTCGGCGCTTAGGAAGGTGCGCTCAATGAGGTCGCCGAACATCTCGGTGTTGCCGCCGCCCAAGACCCGGGGGATAAAGAAGGTGGTGACGGAGGGCATGAACACCATGGTGATGCCGGACACCACCCCGGGCAGGGACAGGGGCAGGGTGACCTTCAAAAAGGTGAGGCGGCTGTTGGCCCCCAGGTCCATGGCGGCCTCGGACAGGCGCCGGTCCTGCTTGGCCAGGGAGTTGTAGATGGGGAACACCATGAAGGGCAGGTAGTTGTAGACCATGCCCAAGAGCACCGCCTGGGAGTTGTACATCAGGCGCATCTTGGGCAGCCCCAGGGCGGTGAGCAGGGTGTTGATGAGGCCGTTGTCCTCCAGCAGGCTCATCCAGGCGATGGTGCGCAGGAGGAAGTTCATCCACATGGGGATGATGAAGAGGATCACCAGGGTGGCCCCCAGTTTGAAGCTGCGGTCCGCCATGAAGAGGGCGGCGGGATAGCCCATCACCAGGCAGATGAAGGTGCACATGAAGGCCATCCACAGGGAATAGACCAGGGTGTCCACGTTGACATTGCCCCTGGCGATGCCCAGGTCTGCCGGGTTCACCCCCAGTTCGATCAGCTGCTTGTGCATCTCGTAGTTGCTGTCCCAGAAGGTCTTGAAGTTGTCCAGGGTGAAGGCCCCGGCCCGGTCGGTGAAGGCGTAATAGCCGATGAGCAGGAGGGGGATCAAGGTGAAGGCCACGATCCACAGCCCGTAGGGATAGGCAAACAGGGAGCGCTTCACGCCCCGGTTGCGCCTTATGCTCAGGGCAATCATGCCGATGAAGGCCACAAGCCCCAGCAGCATCGCCCAGTTGGCCCAGGAGGGCAGCGCCATGTTGTTCATTCGGCCTCATCCTCCAGGGTGATGTCCGATTGCGGCGGCATGGGCCGCATGATGTGGATGTTGAAGGGAATCACATCCAGGCCCACCACGGAGCCCTCGGGCTGCATGACGGTGGAGTGCACCTTGAAGCGCATCTCCCCGGAATCGATGATCATCTCATAGTGCACGCCCTTGAACAGCACGCTGCGCACCAGGCCCTTGAGGCGCCCCTCGTCCTCCCCCACGATGAGCAGGTCCTCCGGCCGGATGAGGACATCCACCGGGGCATCGCTGCCAAAGCCCTTGTCCACGCAGGGGAAGTCCGCGCCGCAGAAGTGCACCAGCTCGTCATGGACCATGACCCCCCGGACGATGTTGGACTGGCCGATGAAATTGGCCACAAAGGCGCTCTTGGGCTCGTCATAGACATCCTTGGGGGTGCCGATCTGCTGGATGAAGCCGTCCTTCATCACCACGATGATGTCACTCATGGTGAGGGCTTCCTCCTGGTCGTGGGTGACAAAAATAAAGGTGATGCCCAGCATCTGCTGCATGCGCTTGAGTTCCAGCTGCATCTCCTGGCGCAGCTTTAAATCCAGGGCGCCCAGGGGCTCGTCCAGCAGGAGCACCTCCGGCTCGTTCACCAGGGCCCGGGCGATGGCGATGCGCTGCTGCTGGCCACCGGAGAGGCTGTCCACGCTGCGCTTGCCGTAGCCCCGCAGGTTCACCAGGGCCAGCATCTTGTCCACCTTCTGCTTGATCTCCTCCTTGGGCCGTTTTGCCACCTTCAGGCCAAAGGCGATGTTTTCAAACACGTTCAGGTGGGGAAAGAGGGCGTATTTCTGGAAAACCGTGTTCACCTTGCGCTTGTAAGGGGGGTACTGGGTGATGTCCTCGCCGTCAAACATCACCCGGCCGGTGGTGGGGTTTTCAAAGCCCCCGATGATGCGCAGGGTGGTGGTTTTCCCGCAGCCGGAGGGCCCCAGCAGGGTGACGAACTCGTTCTTGCGGATGTAGAGGTTGACGTCGGACAGCACGGTGACGCCGTCATAGGCCTTGGAGATGTTTTCCAGGTTGATCAGCCGGGGTTGTTCAGTCATAGGCTCCTCCAGGTGGTGTGATGAAACGCTTGCGGTTTGGCTTAAAAGGAAGGGGGTGTCGAGGTCCATAAAAAAACGGCCTTGTCCTTCCCGGGGTTTTCGATGTAGTGGGGCGCCTCCGGGTGCAGGCAGAAGCTTTCCCCCTTCTTGAGGGCATGGGCCGCCTGGCCGTGGCGGAGGGTGATGCGGCCTTTCAGAACGAAACCAAACTCCTCGCCCTCGTGGGCGGGGATCTCCGCCGTCCGGCCGCCGGGGCCCAGGGTGACCAGGATGGGCTCCATCTGGTTTTTCTGGGCATTGGGCACCAGCCACAGGACGCTGCCCTTCAAGAGCTCCGGGTCTTCCTTCTCAAACATGTCCTCGTCCCGGTAGACGATGCGCTCCTCAGGGGTGTCGCTGAAAAACTGCTTGAGGCTGCTTCCCAGGGACTCGATCAGATCCGTCAGGGTGGCGATGGAAGGGGAGGTTAAATTGTTCTCCACCTGGGAGATGAAGCCCTTGCTCAGTTCCGAACGGTTGGCCAGGTCCTCCTGGGTCAGGTTGCGGGACAGCCGCAGCTGCCGCAGTTTCGCGCCGATGTCCATGCTGTCCTCCTTCCCTGGTTTAGGTATGCTAAACACAAAGGCAGGTTCTATTAAACCACCGGAGTCGGCGGTTTGTCAAGAATACAACAGGAAAAACCGCAGAAAAAAGCAGCGCCGGCTGGCGCTGCAGTGAATAAAGTCTTGGTTGCTTGTTGGTACTGGATGCGGGCGTTAACGTGAAGATGGGCTGAGGATTGTTTTGTCTTCGGTACGCTGAGCTCAGTCCTCTTCTTCCTCGTCCCGCTTGGCGGATTCGATGACCTTCTTGGCCACGTCGGCGGGCACTTCCTCATAGCGCTCAAAGGCCATGGTGAAGGAACCCCGGGCCTGGGTCATGCTCCTGAGGTCAGTGGCGTACTTGAACATCTCCGCCTGGGGCACCTCGGCTGCCACCTGCTGCATGCCTTCCACCTGGTCCATGCCCATGATGCGGCCGCGGCGCTTGTTGATGTCCCCCATGATGTCGCCCATGTACTCGTCCGGCACCAGCACCTTGACGCTCATGATGGGCTCCAGCAGCACGGGGCTGGCTTCCATGCAGCCCTTCTTGTAGGCGATGCGGGCCGCGGTTTTGAAGGCCATTTCAGAGGAGTCCACCGCGTGGTAGGAGCCGTCGTACA
>DAITOE010000019.1:0-15442 GCA_036834245.1 Clostridia bacterium
AGCTCGCTGTCCTCTTCCTCGGCCAGCTCTTCCATGAACAGCTCGAAGACCTCCTGCTCCACCTCGTCGTCGTCGCAGGAGACATAGGTGTCTTCGCCGTTTTCATCCTGCTGGATGCGCAGGATCACCACCTCGCCCTCCTCCTCGTTTTCCTCTTCCTGGGGGGCCAGCAGCACCACATAGCGCTCGGATTCGTATTCGATGGTGGTGAGGTATTCAAACTCGGTGGTTTCGCCGTCTTCGTCGGTCAGCTCCACGATGTTTGTTTCCCATTCCTCCTGGATGTCTTCCATGTCCTTTTTGTCTTTCTCCATGATGGGTTTCCTCCTGTTTTCACTCGGCTTAAACAAGCCGGGGGTGGCTTGCAGTTTACATGCCGGGGCCCTGTTTGTCCAGATAAGACTGCAAAATGATGGCGGCAGCCACCTGGTCCACCAGGGTTTTGATCTGCCGCGGGTTCTTGCCCTGGGCCTGCAATCGCTCCTCCGCTTCGAAGCTGGAGAGGCGCTCGTCCTGCAGGTGCACGGTGACGCCCATCTTCCTGAGCACCTCCGCAAAGCCCAGCACCTCCTGGGCCTGGGGGCCCGTGCTGCCGTCCATGTTGCGGGGCAGGCCCATCACCAGGGCCTGGGCCTGGAGGGCCGCCATCAGTTTGAGGATGCTGCGGGCGGTGGGGTGCCAGCCCTGGTGGGAAATCACACAGTAGGGGGTTGCAATCCGCCCGGTTTCGTCACCAAAAGCAACGCCAATGCGTGCATTGCCATAATCCAGGCCCAACAGCCTGCTCAAAACTTGCCCGGGTCCACCTTGAAGTAGAAGCGCACCAGCTCTTCCACGATCTCATCCCGCTCCAGGCGGCAGATCATGCTCCGGGCGTTGTCATGGCTGGTGATGTAGGTGGGGTCTCCCGTCAGGACAAAGCCGGTGAGCTGCGCCACTGGGTCATAGCCCTTGGCCATGAGCGCCGCAAACACATGCTGCAGGATGCTGGCCGCCGCGCAGTTGTCATCCCGGATGGGGGTCAGTTTGGTAGTGCCAAATTTCTGTGACATAAGCAACCCTCCTTGCTTTATTATACAGGAACCTGGTAAAACATCAAGACAAATTCGGTGGATTTGCAAGCATTTCCGGCCTTGTCCGCCTGTCCTGTGATCCCTGTCCGGCGCCGGTCAAACAACCATGCCACTCCTTTTTTACCCGGAAATCCCGTCCTGTGTCAGATAATGGTATACTGACAGCAGCTAAATTTTGAAGGAGGGCCCCGATGACCCACCGTTTGTATTACGAAAACGCCTTTGACACCCGCTTTTCTGCCCGGGTGGTCGCTGCAACCACCGAAGCGGGCAAGCCCCGTGTGGCCCTGGACCGCACCCTGTTTTACCCCGAGGGGGGCGGCCAGCCCCCGGATCACGGCCGCCTGACGGCAATGGGCCGGGACCTGGCCGTCATCGATGTACAGGTGGACGAAGAGGGGGTGATCTGGCACACCCTGGCATTGCAGGAAGGGGAGCCCCTGCCGGAGCCGGGCAGCCCAATCGAGGGGGAGATTGACTGGCAGCGCCGGCATGATCATATGCAGCAGCACACCGGGGAGCACATCATCGCCAACTGCCTGCACCGCCTCACCGGGGGCTTCACCCACGGGCTGCACATCGGCCAGGAGGTCTGCACCATCGACGTGAGCCTGCCGGGCGGCGACACCAGGATTGAGGAGGACATGCTGGCCCGGATTGAGGAGATGGCCAACCAGAGGATTGCAGAAGACGGCCCGGTCACCTGCTATTTCCCGGACAAGGAGCAGCTGGCACAGCTGCCCCTGCGCAAGGACCCCACGGTGACAGAGGACGTGCGGGTGTGCGACATCGGCGGCTTTGAAATGGTGGCCTGCGGGGGCACCCACTTGCAGCGCGCCGGCCAGGTGGGCCTGGTGAAGCTGCTGTACGCGCAGCCCGCCCGGGGCAAGATGCGCCTCTTCTTCCTGTGCGGCCTGCGGGCGGTGCGGCATTATGCCCTGTGCTACACCGCTGCTTCCAAGGCGGCCAGCCTGCTGTCCGTGAAGGAGGAGGAGCTGCCCGCCCGCCTTGAAGCCGTGCTGGCAGAGCAGGCGGAGACCCGGCGGGAATTGATGGCCCTGCTGCGTCAGCAGACCCTGAAAAAGGCGCCCCAGCTGCTGGCGGAGGCCCTGCAGCTGCCCGATGGCCGCCGGGTGGTGATGGGGGAGCTGGAAGAGAAGGACCTGCCCGCCATGGAGGCACTGGCCGGGCTGCTGGTGAAGGAGGAGAAGGTCATCGCCCTGCTGTGCACCGTGGCAAAGGGGCGCCACAACCTGCTGTTTGCCCGCTCCGAAGGCCTGGACATCAACCTGTCGGACTTCATCAAATCCACCGGCGCCAAGGGGGGCGGCCGGCCGGAGTTTGCCCGGGGGGCGGCGGAGGACAGCCTGCCCTGGGAGGCAGCCAAGGTGATGGCACCGCATATGTAGCGCTCGGCAACGCGGCTGCGGCCGCGCCATTTTTTGATTGGAACTTTTTTTGGCTCGTTTGCGTCTGAATGAATACAAGGAAGATTCACACCCGCAACACGCACCACAAGGAGGACCCCATGAAGAACCAATGGATCAAAAAAATCGCCCTGACCCTGGCCCTGGCCCTGGGCTTTGTGATTCTGCTCTCCAGCCTCATGTCCGCCGGCGCCCTGGCCGCAGACGGCTACCAGCGGGCCCTGGCCCTGGGGATGGAGGGGGAGGACGTGAAGGCCCTGCAGCAGCGCCTGAAGGACCTGGACTACTACCAGGGCCCTGTGAACGGGACATTTGACGAGGCCACCCAGGAGGCCCTGGCCGCTTTCCAGGCCCAGAACAAGCTGCTTGCCTCCGGCATCCTGGACCGAATCACCTACCTACTGCTGTTTTCCGAGGAGGCACTGGAGTCTGTGGGCCTGGACAGCCGGATGGACCTGACGCTGGAAGGCATTGCCCCCGGCACCGTCCACTACGCCAGCCCCATGTTTGACAGCCTGCCCCTGAACACCAACGAGTACAGCTTCTTCAACGAAAACCGTTTCCTGTCGGTGCTGTCCTCCCCCCTGTGCACCTTTGCCGCGGACGTGGACACGGCCTCCTACGGCCAGCTGCGGGCCAAGATCCTGGCGGGGGAGGCAGTGCCCCCGGACAGCGTGCGCATTGAGGAGATGCTCAACTACTTCCGGTATGACTATCAGGGGCCCAAGGAGGGCGAGCCCTTCGGCATCACCTATGAGCTGGCCCAGACCCCCTGGAACAAGGACAGCCTGCTGCTCCTCATCGGCCTGCAGGCCCGGGAGATTCCCAGGGAGGACCGGCCCCGGCAAAACCTGGTGTTTTTGATTGACGTCTCCGGCAGCATGGACATGCCGGACAAGCTGCCCCTGGTGAAGCGCTCCTTCCTGCTGCTGCTGGAAGAAATGGATCCCATGGACACGATCTCCATCGTCACCTATGCTTCAAGGGATGAGGTGCTGCTGGCCGGGGTGCCCGCCGGCGAGAAGACCCGCATCATGGAGGCCATCGAGCAGCTGACCGCCGGGGGCTACACCGCCGGGGAGGCCGGCATCAACAAAGCCTATGAACTGGCCCGGGAATACTACATCCAGGGCGGCAACAACCGCATCCTGCTGGCCACCGACGGCGACCTGAACGTGGGGGTCTCCGATGAAGGCTCCCTGGTGCGCCTGGTGACCAAACAAAAGGAGGGCGGCATCTTCTTAAGCGTCCTGGGCTTTGGCGACGGCAACTACAAGGACAACAAGCTGGAAGCCCTGGCCGACCACGGGGACGGCAACTACCACTTCATCGACACCATTTACGAGGCCCGGAAGGCCCTGGTGGAGGAAATTGGCGCCACCTTCTTCGCGGTGGCCAAGGACGTGAAGCTGCAGGTGGACTTCAACCCCGCCTACATCAAGGGCTACCGCCTCATCGGCTACGAAAACCGGCTGATGGACGCCGAGGATTTTGCCGATGACAAAAAGGACGGCGGCGAACTGGGCAGCGGCCACCGGGTGACGGTGCTGTTTGAACTGGTCCCAGTGGACAGCCCCTTTGAGATCCCCGAAACGGGCAGCAAATACCAGACCCCCGCCCAAACAGGCGACCCGGGGGACGAGCTGCTGACCCTGTCCCTCCGGGCCAAGACGCCGGAGGGGGAGGAAAGCACCCTGTACAGCTACCCCCTTCTGAAGGACCAGCCCCGGGCCCTCACCCCCAACCTGCGCTTCGCGGCAGCCGTGGCCCAGACCGGCATGCTGCTGCGGGACAGCGAATGGCAGGGCACGGCCACCCATGACAGCACCCTGGCCCTGCTGCGGGAGGATGCGGACGTCACCGGCGACCCCTACAAGGAAGAGTTCCTCTACCTGGTGAACCTGCTGGCCCGCGCGGAACAGGGAAAATAAACCTCATGAGCGGAAAGGGGCCCGGGCAAGCGTCCGGGCCCCGGATTTTTCCCTTTACACAGCCCGGCGATTGGTTTAGCATGGTTGGGAACAAAAAACTGTGTGGGAGGGTACGATGAGCGACAACGTGTTTATCTTCGGGCATCCACTGATCCAGCATAAGGTGTCCCTGCTGCGGAACAAGAACACCTCCATGAAGGACTTCAGGGACCTGGTGGACGAGCTGTCCATGCTGATGGTCTATGAGATCACCAAGGATTTTGAGCTGGTGGAGACGGAGATTGAAACCCCCATGGCCGTCACCAAAACCAAGATCCTGTCCGACCGCAAGGTGTCCCTGGTGCCCATCCTGCGGGCCGGCATCGGCATGGTCCACGGCATCCAGCAGCTTTTGCCCAATGCCCGGGTGGGCCACATCGGATTGTACAGGGACCACGACACCCACGAGCCGGTGGAATACTACTGCAAGCTGCCCCCGGACATCGCCGACAGCACCGTCATCGTACTGGACCCCATGTTCGCCACCGGCGGTTCCATCGCGGCGGCCCTCAAAATCCTCTACCAGAAGGGCTGCACCGACATCCGCCTGGTGTGCCTGGTGGCCGCCCGCTTCGGGGTGGAACGCATCGCCCGGGAGTTTCCCGAGGTGAAAATCTACTGCGCCGCCTTTGACGAGGAACTGAACCCCAATGCCTACATCATCCCCGGCCTGGGGGATGCCGGCGACCGGCTGTTCGGTACAAAATAACCTCATTCAAAAAGCCCGCCGGGGCTTTTTTTCATACAGGCGGCTGTGCCGGCCGACTTTTGTTCCCTTTGTTTTCCAGGGTATGATGAGTACATATGCTGTCATCGTTTTCACCGATTTTCCCGTTGAAAGGAGCGCCCATGATGAAGCGCAGCCTGTCCCTCCTGCTCATCCTGATGATGGTGTTTGCCCTGCCTGCTCAGGCAGGCGCCCTCCCCTTCCGGGACGATGTGGACGCCATCAACCAGGCAGCCGGCAGCGTCCTGATGCTGCTGGTGTACCAGAACCGGGAGGGCAGCCAAGTGGCCAGCGGCAGCGGCTTTGTGGCCTTTGACAGCCGCACCCTCATCACCAACTACCACGTGGTGGCGGGGGGCGAACTGGTGCTGGCGGAGTCGGACGCGGGCGAGAGCTTCTTCCTGGACCAGGTGATTGCCTACAGCGAGGAGAAGGACCTGGCCATCCTGCGCTTCAAGGGGGACACCGGCCTTGCGCCCCTGCCCCTTGCGGATGACGGCGCCCTGATGCGGGGCCAGAGCGTGGTGGCCATCGGCAGCCCCCAGGGCTATAAAAACACCGTCAGCAAGGGGGACATCAGCGCCCTGGTAAAGGAACAGGGCATGGAGCTGATCCAGTTCACTGCCCCCATCTCAACAGGCAGCAGCGGCGGCGCGCTGTTTGACAACCAGGGCAGGGTCATCGGCATCACCTCCAGCTACCTGGAGGCGGACAGCCAGAACATGAACTTCGCCATCGACATCAGGGAGGCCATCGCCCTGTATGAACAGGCCGGGCAGCCCACCCCCCTGGGTCGGATGGGCATGCCGGAAGGGGTGCAGGAAGGCCCGTTGGTGCCCGGGGCCGCCGATGTCCGCTTCCGGGGCTTTGTTGCCAGTCAGACAGGCCCGGACAGCGTGAACCTGCGCTGGGACATCGATGCCCCGGAAGGGACAGAATACTACATCGCCTACCAGGTGGCGGGCAACAGCCACCACATCTCCCTCACCACCACGAAAAAAGAAATAGACATCGACACCCTGATCCCGGGGATGGCCTATGAGTTCTACCTGTCCATCAACCAGGACGGCCTGCGGGACCGGCAGACGAAGGCCAGCCTGACGCTGGCGGAGGCCCTGCCCTTTGCCTTCCGCCAGGCCCAGCTGCTGCAAATGGGCGTTTATTTTGACATGAAGGACCGCCCCTTCCAGTTTTTCCTGCCGGAAGGCCTGTCAGCCCTGTCGCTGGCAGAATTGCACCAGGCCCTTTCTGACAAGGCCCTGGACCTGATCTTCCTGGTGTACCAGGGGGAGGCGGCCGCAAACAGCAAGGGCAGCTGCCTGTACGTCCTCACCACCCCGGGGGGCTATACCTACACTGATGCCTACAGCTACGAGTTTGGCGCGGAGCAGAATGGCTACCTGCGCTATGCCGACATGGAAGACCTGCTGCAGGAGGTGCTGGATTTTGAGGAGGGTTTTGACCCCGGCACCTGGACTTTTTCCGTGTACCTGGACGGCGCAATCCTGGGCAGCACCGCCTTTGAGGTGGTGATGGACACCGAGCTGCCCCCCCATCCCGCCGCCCCCGGCAGGAACCCGGCGGCCTATGAGGGCCTGCCGGCGGTGATTCCCCTCCAGGTCGGGGACGAGGCCTTTGTGGGGGACTTCCCCCGGCCCTACATCGACCCGGACCTGATCAACACCCATGACAGCCTGGCCGTCACCGGCTTCACCCTGGTGTATTTTACCGAGGATGCAGGCTTCAACCCCCTGCCCTTCGGGGATACCGGCCAGCACCTCACCTATTTCAGCTTCAGCCAGCGGGTGGCCCCCGGGCAGCTCATCAACCCGGGCCCGGTGTCCCTGCGGCAGTACGGCCCCCTGCTGCACCGGATGTATGTGGCGGTGGCGGAGATCCAGCTGTCAGACGGCAGCGTCATCAAGCTGCCCATGACGGAATACGAGTTTTCCAGCTGGACGGTGCAGTTGGTGCAGGAATAACAGGGTGCCGATGCCAGCCATCAGCCTGCGCCCCATGAACCGGGAAGACCTGCATGCCTATTACCGGCATTTTGAACAGGACCCGGATGTGTTCATGGACATGGGGCAGTTTGCTGCCTATCAGTACGATGCGGCGCGGGTGAACGCCCTGTATGATGCCCGGAGCAGGCAGGAAGACCGCCGGGATTTTTTCGTGATGCTGGGGGATGCCCCCATCGGGGAGGTCTGCCTGAAGCATATTGACCCAGCCAACAAAACCTGCGAGCTGTCCATCCACCTGCAAAGCGACGCCGTCAAAAACAGGGGCTATGGCAGTCAGGCAGAACTCCTGGCCCTGGCGTATGCCTTTGATGAGCTTCAGATGGCGGTGGTCAGAGCCAATGCGGTGCTAAAAAACAAGAGAAGCCAGCATGTGCTGGCCAAGTTGGGCTTTGAACAGGTGGGACAGGACCAAACCTTTATGTACTATCAGATTATCCGGGAGGTATTTGACCAGCTGCGCAGGAAATAAACCTTCCTGATGTGACGGAAAGGGCCGGCAGCTTACCGGTCCTTTTTGTGTTTAAATTGAGAGGGCCCGGCAATGACAATCTGATAGCCGTCCGGGTCATGGAGCCACAGCTCCATGGACCGGGAGAAGGGGTTCATGGCCGGTTCCCGGTCCAGGGGGGCCTTCATGTCCTGCACCCGTTTGAGCTGTGCCTCAAAATCATCGGTCACAAACCACAGGATGACCCCGTTGCCGGGAAGGATATCCAGATCCCGGAGGAGCCCGTGGTTGGCGTCGGGCTGGCAGTCGTGAAGCTGCAGCACCAACCGGCCATCCACCAGCAGCTGCTCATACTCGTCCCCGCCGTGGCCGGAGACAGCCCCCAACAGGGCCATATAAAACCGGGCGGAAGCCTGGACGTCAGAAACGGCGATCATGGGCTGGGGTTTTATCATGGTTCCTCCTTGTGTTGCCTGGTTTTCCTGAAGACCACAAAGCGGCTGGCCAGGTAGTTGAAGATGATGACAAAGACATTCATGATGAGTTTGGCCGGCCGGTCCCCCATGAAGCGCAGGAAGACGTTGAAGAGCAAGAGGTCAAACAGCACATAGCCCAGGGCCCGGGAGGAGATGAACTGCCACATCTCCAGCCAGAAGCCGCCCTTTTTGGTGCGGCTCTCAAACACGAAGCGCCGGTTGGTGGCGTAGGCAAACAGCACGCTCAAAATCCAGGCGGCGGACTGGCAGATGTTGGCAATCAGGGTGTACTGGGCGCTGCCCGGGGGGTGGGCCGCCAGGCCCAGGGCCAGCTTGAGCAGCTCGTACACCACCCAGTTCACCAGGGTGGTGAGGACGCCAAACACCAGGTAGGCGCCGATCTCGTACAGGCGCGGGTTCTTGTCCTTGGCTTGCCGGAGTTTATTGATCAATTTCACCTTGTTCCTTTTGCTGCTGCATTTTTTTGAGGGTGTCCCCGTCATCCCCCCGGGCATAACTGGCCGCCATCACGTCGGATACCATCAGGGTCTGGGGTTTGGTTTTTTTCCGGGCGGTGACAAAGTCAAAGCTGTCCCCCTTGAGGGCCACCACCGTCACATTGCCGGACACCATCTGCCCCTCCTTCATATAGACCAGTTTCACGGGGCAGTTCCACCGGAGGGAATAGGCCAAAAAGCGCTCAATCACGGCCTGGCACCTCAAACACCTGGTAGCCGCCAGCGTCGTACACCTTCTGGAGCACTTCTTCCAGCCGGCTGGCATCCGCGCCCCATTCCCGTTCGTGGCTGCCCGCCAGGACGTGGCTGACGCCGTACCTCTCTAGCACTTCCATGTGCATCTCAGGCGCCATGTAAAAATCCTTCAGGTCCTTTTGCCGTTCCCTGGTGTCAAAACCATGGTAGTACAGCCACAAGTCCGGCCCGCACACCACCTCCCGCCCGGCCAGGGCGAAAACGGGGTTGTTATGCTGGGTGGCGGTGATAAAACGGCTGTCCCCTGGGGTTTCATCCCGGATGAAGTCCGCCAGGCGCACGTCCGCCTCGGAGAAGAGCTGGTAGTCGCTCACCGCTTCCCGGGCGATGGCCAGGCTGCCGGAAAAAAACATGGCAAAGAGGACCAAGGCCGCTATGGCAGGGCGGGCCTTCAGGCCCTTCAGCCGCCCCCACAGGGTGAAGGCGTAATCCGATACCGGCAGGGCGCAGACGGCCCACCAGACGTAAAACAGCTTGTTGTTGTCATACTCATTGGGCTGAAAGAGGATGAACTCCGCCACCAGAAAGATGACAAAGGCCCCGGCAAACAGGCGCCGGTGCCAGGGGTTTTTCTCCAAGAGGGCGAAGATCATCAGCAAAAAGGGCAGGCCGATGTTTTTCACATAAAACCACAGGTAGGCGTCCCGGAGCCCCTGGCCCCCCGGGTTGTTCACCCAGTTGAACTGGAAGCGCAAAAAACCCTCCCCCCCGGACTGGGAGAAGGTGAAGGCCACAAGCTGGGGCAGGGCCAGCAGCACCGCGATGCCGCCATACAGCAGCCAGGGCTTCACGGCACGCTTTTTGATCATGCCATGGGCCAGGAAGCCGGCGCTCATCAGGCCCAGGGCCAGGAAGGAATGGGTGTGAATCAGGGGCAGTCCCCCCGCCAGAATGCCCAGCAGGAGGGTCTGCCTGAGGTCCCAGGCCTCCTCCTTCATCTGGTCCAGCAGCAGGTACAGACAGGGCAGCAGCACCGCCCAGCCCGCCAGGAAGGTGCGCTGGGGCAGCAGCATGTCCACCAGGATGTTGGACCAGCGCAGGTTGTAGCGGCCAAACTCCGCGTGGTTGGCCGGGGTCTGGTACCAGCCGTTTAGGATGTTGCCGACCCGTTCCAGCCAGGCCCCCTGCTGCAGCTGGTTGCTGCCGGGGCTGCCCAGGGGCGTCCCCTGCATGTCAAAGGCATACAGAAAGCCCAGCCCGCCGTTTACAAAGACCAGCAGGGTGGCCAAAACGGCAGCCCCGGGCTTTTTACAGGCCCTGAGGGCCAGGAGGAGAAAGCCGGAAAAAACAAGGCCTATCATCAAGGTACCTGGCAGGATGACGGACCACCTGAGGGGCAGGCCCAAGACCAGCAGGCTGGTGGACAGGGAATTGGCCAGGAAGGGATAGCCCAGGCGCACCCCGGGCAGGATGCTGTAGTCCATGGGCAGGGTCTTTCCGGGCAGGGAGGTGATGATGGACAAATGCAGGGGGAAGTCCCCGTAGGTGGCCTGGCCGGTGCGCAGGGCGCCTTCCGCCGGGCGCAGGCTGTGGGTGTACAGCAGGTACAGCCCCATCAGGGACAGGGGCAGGGCCACCAAGAGCAGCAGCTTCAGCGCCTGGCGGTCCTTATCAGACCAGGGCCGCGCCGATTCTTTGCTGCGCAGCAGCCAGGCAAGCAGGGTGAGGAGGGCCAGGGGCGCCAGGGACAGGGCCTGGGTGAGGGCGTCAAAGGGCCGCACAAAGGCAATGAGGGCCGGCAGCCACATCATGAGGAACAGCCCCAGGGACAGGCCCAGCCAGGCCCGCGCCACCGGGGACTGCCGGGGCAGCAGCCAGCGGCAGATCAGGAGCCCTGCCGCCAGGTAGATGGTTAGCAGCAGCAGGGCCATCATGCCGGGGCCTCCTCCCGGCCTTCATCAAGCCCCGCCATGCGCAGCATCTCCCCCCTGAGGTGGTCGGCGATGCGCTGCTTTTCATCCCCCTTGTAATCGGGGTTGTAGCGGGTCATCTCCCCGAAGGTGAGGGTATGGTTCTTTTTATCGGCAAAGATGGGATAGAACTGGGCGCATTTCCCGGTCCTTTGGTGGTAGATCTGCGCCACCATGGCAAAACCGCTGAAGAACTCCCCCACCCCCTCTTTCAGGTAGCCAGGCTGCTCCAGGCTTTCGTGGTTGGGGTTCTCCGGGAAAATCAGGATGTTGTCCCCGGCCTCCATGGCGGTGGCGGTCTCCCGGAAGGTTTTGATCATGGCCCGGGGGTCGTCCCGGTAGACGGGGATGGAGTTGATGGAGCGCATGATCCACATGAGGAAGGCGGTGGTGAGCCGGGTGGCCGGCCACTTGAGCCGCTCGGGAATCCATTTTTGCCGCTTGATGGTGTTGGTGTACAGATAGGTGGAACTGCGGTCCGGCTCCGCGATCTCGTCGATCACCCAGGGGCGGAAAGAAAAGGGGATGAACAGGTTGGTCACCACCGGGCCCCACAGCTCCCCGTGGTTGCAGGTGAAGATGATGCTGACGTCCTTGTCCGGCCGCACCGTCTGGGCGCCGATGACCTTGCTGTAAAAAAAGGGGCGCAGCACCAGGATCAGCAGCTTGATGCCGTAGCGCCGCCTATGCACCTTCACCACCATGTCCTCCAGCTGGCGCTGCAGGGGCAGGTTGGTTTCCCCGTCCTCCTTAAGCCGCAGGAAGGTGCGGGTCTTCTCCGCCACCTGGCGGTCCAGGGGGATGCGGAAGGCCGCGGGGATGGCCGCCACCACCAGGGCGGCCGCCGGCAGCAGCAGCAGGGGCTGGAGGGTGAGGTTAAAGGAGGTGGCGGTGATGTTGCCGCCCCCTAAGAGGGTGATGAGCATCAGGCCCAGGAGGGAAATCATCCCGCCAATCAAGGCCGCATACTCCGACAGGGCGCTGTGGGCGCTGTGCAGGGCGCCGCCGGGCTTTTCCCCGGTGGCAAAGGCCACCACGTCCCGCATGTCGTGTTCCAGGCTTTGCAGGGCACGGCCGGCCATGGTGACCCCGGCGGTACACAGGGCCAGGGCGGAAAAGCTGAGGGCCAGGTTGCGGTTGATGGTGTGGATCAGGAAGATCACCAGGGAGGCCAGCCACAGAAACAGGCCGTACAGCAGGGTGGAGGAGGGGGCCAGCTTCTGGCGGAAGAGGGGGCGCCGCAGCAGCAGGTCCGTCAGCCACTGGGCCAGGACGGCGCACACAAAGGCGATGAGCAGGCTCATGAACACGCTGCCTGCGCTGGTGCCGATGAAGGTGTAAATCAGGGTCATGGTGACCTGCAGGGCGATGAGGGTGAGGGTCATCACAAAGCGGAACACCTTGTAGGCGTTCACCTGGGCCAGCTGGTGGCCCTCGTCCATCAGCTTCCAGGCGTCTTCCCGCTGGGGCTGCACCTGGTGCTGGCTGTCCCTCAGGGAGGTGAAGCGGAAGATGCAGCACAGGGCATAGCCCCCCAGGAGGTACCAGGCCGTCTGGCTGGGCTGGCTGACAAACAGGATCAGCGCCGCCACAAGGCAGGTGAGGAGCATCATCTCCGCCACCCGCACCCGACGCCGCACCCAGTTGAGGCCCTTTAAAAAGCCCGCCCGGTCAATGCGGACGGCCAATTCGCCCATGATGATGAGCAGGCAGGCCAGGGCAAACACCAGCCACAGGCGGGGCAGGTCCACCGCCAGGGGGTAGATCAGGAGGATGCCCAGGGAAAACAAGGCGGACAGGGCCCCCAGCAGGATGCCTGCCACCCGCATGCGCCGGGGCAGGTGGAAAAAATCCCCCGGCATCAACAGGCGGGAAAACAGCACCACCACCTGGCCGATCATATACAGGGCGCCCCCCAAAACAGGCCGGCTTACAATGGCGGTGGACGCCAGCATGCAGTACAGATAGAAAAACAGCTGGTTGAAGGAGGCCAGGCCGGGCAGGGCACCGATGTCCCGGGGGCGGCGCTGGCCCATCGCTGTCTGTGTCATCCCCATACCTCCTGGTTGTGTGCAGTCTGATGGCCTTATAGTACAACAGCCAGGCCCGGTTTCACAAGGCGGGGTCGGACCCCGTCGTCACGCTGTGCAGCCCCTCATACACGATGCCCGGCATCCCCGCCAGGCGGCCGGCGGCCACATTGGCTGCGGTGTCGTCAATGAAGACGCACTGGGCTGGCGTCAGGCCGAAGCGCTCAAAGAGCCGCTGGTAGATGGCGGGCTCGGGCTTCAGCAGCCGTTCATGGGCGGAGATGAGCAGGCCCTCCATCAGGTCAAAGAAGGGGTGCAGGCCCCGGATGCGGGCATAGGCCTCGGCATGGAAATTGGACAGGGCAAACAGGCGCTTGCCCCGGGCCTTGAAGGCGGCCAGGTGGCCGGACAGGGGAAGGGGGTGCATCTGGTCCGGAAAGGCGCGGAGCAAGTCCAGCACCAGGGCGTCTTTTCCCTGCATGGGCGGCCGGGCGCAGATGCTGCGGGCGGCCTCCTGGTTGTTCATCACCCCCCTGTCCAGCTTCACCCACTCCAGCCCGCCAAAGACATGGCGCAGGGCATTTTCCCGCTCCCCCTCCGGCAGCAGGGCTGAGGCCAGCCGGGGGGGCTCAAACTGCAGCAGCACCTGGCCGATGTCCAGCACCAGGCATTCCGCCTGTTCAATCAGGGGGTGAAAACGCAGCCCCGTCACCATCTGGCCCCCGGCAGCCCTGCCCTCATCCCGTTGTTTCAATGCATTTCCTCCCTGCGCTGCCTGAGGACGGCAGCCTTCCTTCTATACCTTATTGCCCCGATGATACGGCCCCACTGAAGGGGCGTCAAGGGGCTGCCCGGCCAGGCGGACAGGCCCCCGGGCATCAATCGAACATAATTTGCTTTTGCGTGATAATTGTTCGGATTTTGCGTGACAAAGGGCGGGCAACGTACTATACTGGGCCCGTCCCGCGCGGCTTGCGGATGAATACAGACAATGGAGCGGATTGACATGGAAGGATTCTTCAAACTCAAATCCCACGGCACCAAGGTGTCCACCGAGGTCCTGGCCGGCATCACCACCTTCTTCACCATGGCCTACATCATCGCGGTGAACCCCAGCATTTTGAGCCAGGCCGGCATGCCCTGGGGCGCCGTCTTCCTGGCCACCATCATCGCCGCCATCATCGGCACCCTGGTGATGGGCCTGTTTGCCAACGTGCCCTACGCCCAGGCCCCCGGCATGGGCCTGAACGCCTTTTTCGTGTTCACCGTGTGCTTCACCCTGAAGTTTTCCTGGCAGCAGGCCCTGTCCATGGTGTTCCTGTGCGGCCTCATCAACATTTTGATCACCGTCACCAAGGTGAGGAAGCACATCATCAGGGCCATCCCCAAGAGCCTGCAAAACGCCATTTCCGGCGGCATCGGCGTCTTTATCGCCTACATCGGCTTGCTCAACGCCGGCATGATCAATTTTGCCGCCGGCGTGCCCAGCATCCCCGCCCTGAACCAGCCCACCCTGTGGGTGTTCTTGATTGGCGTCTTCCTCATCATCATCCTTTCCGTCATGAAGGTGAAGGGCGCCATCCTGATTTCCATCGTGGCGACGGCACTCATCGGCATCCCCTTTGGTGTGACCAAGCTGGGGGACACCATCAGCTTCACCGAGGCCGCCAGCCAGCTGCCCCAGACCTTCGGCGTCATCTTTACACAAGAAGGCCTGCCCAGCCTGTTTTCTGACCTGTCCCGCCTGCCCCTGGTGCTGATGACCATCTTCGCCTTCAGCCTCACCGACACCTTTGACACCATCGGCACCTTCATCGGCACCGGCCGCCGCAGCGGCATCTTCTCAGAAGAGGACGAAAAGGCCATGGAGGAAAGCCGCGGCTTCTCCTCCAAGATGGACAAAGCCCTCTTTGCCGACGCCATGGCCACCTCCGTGGGCGCCATCTTCGGCACCAGCAACACCACCACCTATGTGGAAAGTGCCTCCGGCATCGAAGCCGGCGGCCGCACAGGCCTCACCAGTGTCGTGGTGGCCCTGCTCTTTGCCGCCTCCGCCTTCCTGGCCAGCTTCGTCTCCGCCATCCCCTCCGCCGCCACCGCCCCCGCCCTGGTCATGGTGGGCATCATGATGCTGGCCAGCTTTAAGGAAATCGAGTGGACCAACCTGGAAGAAGCCGTGCCCGCCTTTTTTGCCGGCCTCTTCATGGCCCTGTGTTACTCCATCTCCTACGGCATCGCCTTTGGCTTCCTCTTCTACTGCATCGCCAAGGTCTTTACCGGCAAATATAAGGAAATCCACCCCATCCTGTGGGTGTCCACCGCCTTGTTCATCCTGAACTTCGTGCTGCTGGCCGTGCTGTAACAAACAAAGGCAACCCACGCCGCGCTTTCAGATGAAGGCGCGGTTTTTTCTTTGTTTTGCTGTGGGGCATTTGACCCTGAGGGGGCTTGCTGGTATATATTAGACAAGGCCAAACCAGGTATTTGGAAAGAAGGTGCTTTATGACACCGGTTGAACAATACATCATTAACTGCCCCCCGGAACACCAGGAGCGCCTCCACGCGGTCCGGGATGCCATCCGCA
>DAITOE010000020.1:0-15023 GCA_036834245.1 Clostridia bacterium
AGAAGCCACCGCTTATGGCGGTGGTTTTGTGTTATTGTGGTGGGGTAGCGTATTGCGATAATCGTGCTGATGGCCATGTGTTCAATCAGCATGTGATACTAAACACACGAGTTAATGCACTCATGGATCGAGGATTTTTGATGGCTCTGCTAAGTCGAAGGAACGAGGCGTAGCCGTAGCCTACGCTGAGTGAATGAGACGACGCAGAGTCGCAAAAAGACCGATTCATGGAAGCATTAAAGAGTGCGTTTAGTATGACGACCAAGGGGAGATAACAAAGGATGCGACTGGACAAGTTTTTGAAGGTATCACGGATCATCAAGCGCCGCACCGTGGCCAAGGAGGCCTGCGACGGCGGCAGGGTGTCTGTCAACGGCAGGACGGCCAAGGCAGGGGCAGAGCTTAAGGAAGGGGATGTGCTGGAAATCCGCTTTGGCAGCAGGCTGGGCCGCTATCAGGTGGTCAGCCTGAAGGAGACGGTGCGCAAGGAGGCCGCGGCAGACATGTACCGGGCGCTCCAGGAGGATGTAGATATTTTGCAAGAGCGCAATAACTGAAAACGCAAACCATCCTGATTGCAACGCATGAAAACCGGCAGCCGTAGGGCCGCCGGTTTTGTCGTGACATGCTGGTATCAATCCGGCTTGTAGATCATCATCATGGCGCCCATGAAGTCCATTTCATAGCCCCCGTCAACCGGTTTCAGGACCAGAGGGCCCGCTACATACTCCAGGGTGATGATGCCCTCCTGCACCGCATAGCCCATGGGGGGCAGGGCCGTGCCGTAGATGGTGAACACCATGGTGCCGTCTGCAAAAAACTCCAGGGCGTATTCGCCGATGACAGCCAGGTCCAGTTCAATTCCGCCGGTGGTGGCAGAAACGCAGCTGTAGCGGTGGTTCAGCAGGGGGCCCGCGCCTTCAGACAGCTTGTCCTCAGCCGGTCCGGCAGGCACCGGGGCCGGGGTTTCAACGGGCTGTTCCGCCGGCGCTTCCGTCGCATCAGCTGGCGCGGGGGCCATGCCCTTCTGCAGGGCGCAGTCCTTGCGGCTCACCATGGTGTCCCCGGGCAGCAGGTTCAGTTTCAGGGCTTGTTGAAAAGCGGCCAGCCCCTCGTCGCTGGTGGCGGCGGGCACATGGACCGCCAGATCCACCGCCTTGTCATCAAACTGGTAGCCAGCCTTCAACAGACCAGGGTCTGTTTGGGCGAAGCAGACCTCCCGGAGGGCATCCATGCCCAGGAAGACCCCTTCGCCCAAGTGTTCCACGCCCTCCAGGATATGGAGGGTGGTCACCTGCTTGTTGTCTTTGTAGGCCCGCATGCCCACACGGGGTGTGCTGATGGTCAGCAGGCCTTCAAAGCCGCAGCCCTCAAAAGCGCCCTCCGGCAGCTCCTGCAGCTTGTGCCCCAATTCTGCTTTGTTGAGGCTGGCGCACAGGTGGAAGCAGTAGTCGCCCAGTTCCTTCACGCCGCTGTGGCAGAGGATTTCAGTCAGGCTTGTGCAGCTTTCGAAGGCCCGGATGCTGATGCGGTCCAGGGGGCCGAAACTTTCAACCCGTTTGAGGTTGGTGCAGTTGAGGAAGGCGCTGTCGGCAATCTGGCGGATGGTCTCCGGCAGCACCACCTCCTCAAGGCCCTGGTTGTCCGCTGTGCCTGTGGCAACGGCATAGAGGTTCAGGTTGGAGAAGGCCAGGAAGTCAATGCCCACCACTGGGACCCCTGAAATGGCCCGGGGGACGACCACCCGGGAGGCAGTGCCGGTGTATTTCGTGATGAAACCGGTTGTGGCGTCAAACTCAAATTCTTCTGCGGGGTTGGGGCTGAAGCTGTCCGGCATCACCATAGCGGCATGTTCTTCCCCTTCCCTGGGCAAATCCAGGTACCAGGGCAGCTGCAGGGCAGCCTCCAGGGCCAGGCGCTGCGCCTCGGTGGCGGAAGCTTGAACCCGGTAGGCGGAAGCCGGGGCGCCCAGCTCCCCGGTCACCTGGGTGTCCGGGGGCAGCACCACTTCCGCCAGGCTGTCACAGCCCTCGAAGGCCCCTGCCTCAATGGTCACAGCCTGCCCTTTGAACACCAGGCGCTTCAGGTTGGCGCAGCCCTTGAAGGCGCCTTCCTCGATGATTTCCAGGCTGTCCGGCAGGGTCAGTTCCGTCAGGTTCAGGCAGTCCAAAAAGGCTTCCTTTCCGATGCTTGTCACCGAATCAAAAAGGTAGACCTTGTCAATCTGGCTGCCGGCAAAGGCCCGCTCCCCGATCACTTCGAAGGCGCCGGAATGGGGGACATAGAAGGTCTTTAGCGTACTGCCTTCAAAAATGCCCGGGCCTAGGCCTTTGATATACAGGGTGCCGCTGCCGTCCGCCTTCCAGAAATCCCAGTACATGGTAAGGGCTTCAAAATCGCCCTCGCATTTTGTAATCAGCTGGCTGGCCTCATCAAAGGCTAGGACAGCGCCGGCAGGATAGGGGGGCTGATGGGGAGGGTTTGCCCGCCAGACCGTCACCTCCGCCATGGGGATGCCGGCTTTGCCCAGGTCCTCTGCAAAGATGTCAGCCGCCTGTTTGCTGGCCTGCCAATGGATGTCGATGTCCGCAAGCGGGCAGCCGGCAAATGCCTCCGCAGCAATCTCAGGGGCGGTCTCCCCTTCAAACACCAGGTAGTCCAGGGCTCCGCAGTCCCGGAAGGCACCTCCACCGATAGCCTGGATGCCGGCAGGGAAGGTGACGTCCTTCAACTGGTTGTTGCCGGTAAAAACGCCTTCCGGGAGGGTTGTGAGCGCCGGGGGAAGGACCAGTTCCGTGAAGCGGCCGCCGGCAAAGGCGCGGCGCCCCAGGGACTGGAGGGAATTGGGCAGAACAAGCTCCTTGAGGTTGGCGGCTGCAAAGGCCTCTTCCCCGATGCTTGCAAGGCCCTCCGGCAGGGTGATGATGCCCAGCTTGCTGCCATAGAAGGCCTGCCTGCCGATCTCTGTGACGCCTTCAGGCAGCGCGATTCTGCGGACCCAGGGATTGGTGAAGAAGGCCCGCTCTGCAATCTTTGTCACCGTCACGCCATCCACCTGATCTAAAATCAGCACATCGGCGCTGACGCCCGGGTAGCCGGTGACGGCGCCTGCGGCATCCACGGTTACCCGGCTGTCTGGCTGCCCCGCTGCCAGATCGCCTCCCGCCTGGCAGGTCACAGACAGCAAGGACTCATACGCGCCCACTTCCTGTGCAGGCACTTTAAACTGCCGGTTCTCAGGCCCGTTGTCAAAAGCATTGGGGGCGATGTAGGGCGCCGCTCCCTGGAACGTCACCTCCGCCAAACTGTCACAAAAGGCAAAGGCATTGTCATCCACATACACCAGGCTGCCGGGGAACACCAGGCGTTCCAGCTTCCCGCAGCTGAAAAAGGCATAGCTGTCCACCGCCTGCAGGCTGGCCGGCAGCTGAATGCGCGCCAGGTTGTCACAGAAATAAAAGGCATTGCCCAGGATGTGTGTAAGGCCTTCTGGCAGGATGACCTCCTCAATCTCCTGATGCTGGTCAAACACGCCGGCGCCGATGGCCAGCACCGTTACGCCGTCGATGCTGGCAGGCACGGTCACCACAGCGCCGCTGCCCCGGTAGCCGGTGATGGTGTGCCGGTCCGGGTCAAAGTCAAATTCCCCCTGTGCCAGTGCTCCAGGCAAGAGGGCTGTCAGGAAAAGGCAAGCCAGCAGGATACCCAGGATTCGTTTCATGGTGCCGTCCTATTCTGCCGCGGCATGGCTTTGCCCCGGCGCATTCATTTGTATGCATGATAACATATTGATTCTTCTGTGTAAAACGGCTCCCTGGTGCCATCAAAAGGCTTGCAAGCTGTCGCTTCAGGCCATGGCCATGCATCATCTTTGTAATGTGCTCTTTCTGAATGAAACAGGTGGCATTGGTTACAACAACCACTTGCCAGACACCAAAAAGGCCATGACAGTCAGCCATGGCCTGGGTTTGGTGCAATGTTGCGGATTCAGTCGTCCTGGTCCTCCGGGCCTTTGTGCCGCTGGGCCCTCCGGCTGCGGGGTTCGCTGTCCGCCGGTTCACTGCCCTCAGGTGCGGGGGCCGGGTCCTCCTGGCTGTCCTCCCGGGTCAGCCGGAAGGCGCCTTCCTCATCGCTGGTGAGGGGGGCCTTGTCCTCGGTGCCCTCGGTGGGCTTCAGGTATTTCTTGTGGGGCAGATCTTCTTCGATCTCAGCCGTTTCAACTGCATTTTCCCCGGCTTCCTCCACCAGCTCCTCCACGGCCTTCCGGTCTTCATCCGGTTCCGCGGTATAGTCCCGGGCGCCGCCGGCCAGTTCAAAGGTGTCAAAGGCAGCGTTGCTCTTGGCCCTGGCATTGGCCCTGATGGCCGCGCTCACCCCCAGCAGCACCGTGGACAGGGCGAAGAGGCCGCCCAGGGTGAGGGTCAGGATGAACAGGATGTTCTTGGACTGGCCGCCGGAGGGGGAATAGTCCGCCGGGATGGGGCTGTGGGTGACCGCGGGGCGCGGGGTGGCGATGACCTCTTTTTCAGGGGTCGGGGTGGGCGCCACATAGCCGATGTTCATCTCGTTGGAGGTGAACTCCACCGGGTTGTTCTGGGAGTCCGTGGCCACGGCCCTGAACTGGTATTTGCCCGGCTGGGACAGGCTGTAATCCCGGGACAGCACGGTGCTTTGCCCGGGCGCCAGCTCGTTGATGGTGTAGATGGAGGTGTTGCCGTGGTAAATGCGGATGTTCTTGGCCGGGGTGTTGCTGTCGTTGGTGACGGACAGATGGAAGGTGATGTCCCCGGGCATGCTGGTGATGCTCTCCCGGTTGGAGGTCAGGGTCAGGTTCAGCCGCAGCATCTGGCCTTCCGCATAGGCTGACAGCTTCAACTCGGGCACTTTTTCTGTCTGCTTGGTGCCGGTGTTGTCCTCCAGGTGAAGGGTGAAGGCGTATGTGGTGGACTTATTGAGTGTGACCTCTTTTTGCAGTTCCCGGGTCTGGCCCGCATCCACCTGCACGTTGGTGAACACATCCCCCAGGGCGGGGTCTGTCACCGTGATGTTGGAATAGGAGATGTTCCCGGCGTTTTTGATGGTCAGGGTCAGCATGGCGGCTTCGCCGATGTTGTACTGGGTCTTGTCGCTGGTGAGGGTGTACTGCAGCCCCGGCTTGGCCAGGGGGATGGCCACGGCTTCCATGGTGATCTGCTCGGTCTTCCGGTCGCCTTCCTTGCGGTAGGTGATCAGGGCGGAGCTGCTCACGTCGCCGGTCACGTTCTGCTTGGTGAAGGTGATCTTCTCGCTGGCGCCGGGCTCCAGGCTTTTGACGGTCTGGGTCCTGGTGGAAATCAGCCGGTTTTCCCGGATGGTGATGTCATTGAGCTTCACGTTGCCCTGGTTGACCAGTTCGTAGAGGATGCTCACCTCTTTGCCGCGCCTCACCACCTCGGGGGTGATGGTGCGGGTGACCCGCAGGTCCACCTTCTCGCCGGTGAACTTGATCTCGGCAGTGGCGGGCAGGTTCTGTTCAATCAGGTTGCCGGCCGCGTCCTGGGTGCTGTAGCGCAGGGTGTACACCAGCTTTTCTTCGTCCAGTTGCTTTTGTTTGACCTCGTACTGCCCCTGCCAGAGATAGTTCTCGCCGGAGGGCAGGCTCATCAGGCTGCCGCCGTCGGAGAAGCCGGTCACCAGCTTGCCGTCCGGGTCGTACAGGGACATGGGGGTGGTCAGGTCCGTTGTGCCGGCGTTGGATACCCGGGCGGACACGGTGACCGTGCCCGGGGCGGTCAGGCTGGCGGGCTCCACGCTGACGGTGAAGTTTAGCCCCTCCTGGCTGGCCTGGCCTGCCGCTGCGGGCAGCAGCAGGGAAATCATCAGCAGGCTTATCAATAAAACGCGGTATAGCGGGCTGTTTTGTGGTTTCATCACACCCGTCCTCCTTCCGGTGCGCACAAAGCGCTTCGGCTTTCATCTCTGTCCCACGTAGTGTACTGCACAGGCGGGCAAGTGTCAAGCAGGACAAGGAAAACCGGCGTTTTTTGGGCGAGTGGTCACCCCTTCAGCATCCTTTGAAGGAAAAGGAGGGCTGTGATATAATTGCGCTGAATCGTGAAAGGGAGGACGGCGTATCAGCAGATTGTTCACGGGGCAGCCCTTTTTAGGCCCCCCTTCACCCGGGGAAGAGCTTTCAGGCAAGCGCTCCCGGCTGTTTAAGAAACGCACCCGCAAACCCAGTTTTGTCCTGGCGGTCATCATCAACTGCTTTCGGCTGTTGATGCTCTTTATTGTGATTGTGGGCCTCTCCGGCCTGGGCGCCATCGCCGGCATCGCCAAGACCTATGTGGACACGGCGCCGGTCCTGGACATCGCGAAGATTGACGACCAGGCCCAGACCTCCTTCTTCTATGACCGGGACAAGAACCTAATCACCGATTACAAGGGCACGGAAAACCGCATCATGGTGTCCATCGACACCATGCCACACATCCTGAGGGATGCCTTTGTGGCGGCGGAGGACGTGCGCTTCTACACCCACAGCGGCGTGGACGTGAAGCGCATTGTGGGGGCCTTTGTCACCAATTTTATCTCCGGCAGCCAGCAGGGCGGCTCCACCATCACCCAGCAGCTCATCAAAAACACCCTGCTGTCCTCCGAGCAAAGCTACAAGCGAAAAATCCAGGAGGCCTACCTGGCCATGCAGCTGGAGGCCAGCTACAGCAAGGAAGAAATCCTGGAAAGCTACCTCAACACCATCTACCTGGGGGAGAACTACTACGGCGTCAAGGTGGCCGCCATGGGCTATTTCGGGAAGGAGCTGAGCGAGCTCACCCTCCGGGAATGTGCCATGCTGGCGGGCCTCACCACCAACCCCTACTACTACAACGTCCGGCGCAACCTCTACACCAGGGGCGGGGACGGCATTGACTATGTGGCCCGCACCAACAACCGCACAGACTATGTCCTCAGGGTGATGTACGAGCACCAGATGATCACCCAGAAGGACTTCACCGACGCCCAGAACCGGGAGACGGCCAAGGTGCTGCAGGAGGACCCGGAATCCAAGGCCCTCTACCCCTATGTCCACTACCTGGAGTACGCAGTGCGGGACACCGTCCAGGTGCTGCTGTCCATCAACAAGCTGGAAAACACCGCCGCCAACCGCAGCAAGATGGAGCAGAAGCTGCGCACCGGCGGCTACAAGGTGTACCTGGCCCTGGACACCATGATGCAGACCACCCTGGAAGACACCCTGTACAACTACCGGGACTACCCCAAACTGCGGGACCCGGGCACGGAAACCTATCGTTCCCGCAATGCGGACGGCACCTTCACAGACATCATCCAGCCCCAGGCGGCGGCCGCCATCGTGGACTATCGCACCGGGGAACTCAAGGCCATCGTGGGCAGCAGGACCCAGCCCACCACCCGGAAGACCTTAAACCGGGCGGTGGACATGAACATGCCCGTGGGCTCCTCCATCAAGCCCATCGGCGTCTACGCCCCGGCCATTGACATGGGGGCGGGGGCAGGCTCCATCGCCTACAACATGCCCCTGCCCATCCCGGGCTGGAAGGGCAATGACGGCAACGACACCTGGCCCAAGAACTACGGCGGCAGCAACTACCGGGGGCCGGAGACCTTCCGCACCGCGGTGGTCCAGTCCGACAACACCGCCGCCGCCCAGGTGCTGATGAACTACGTGGGGGTGGAGCGCTCGGTGGACTACCTGCGCCGCCTGGGCATCTCCGACAGCCACATCAACCCGACCCCCTTTGGCGTGTCCCTGGGCTCCTCGGGCATCACCCCCTTTGAGATGGCGGTGGCCTTCGGCGTCCTGGCCAACGGCGGCGTCTACCAGCAGCCCATCAGCATCCTGGGCATCCTGGACCACAACGACAAGGTCATCTATGATGCCCATGCCAGCCAGGAGCGGCGCCAGGTCTTCAAGCCCTCCACCGCCTGGCTGATGGTGGACATCATGAAGGAAGTGGTCTCTCGGGGCACAGGCCGCGCGGCCCGGATCTCCGGCCAGACGGTGGCTGGAAAAACCGGCACCAACTCCGACCAGAAGGGCGTGTTCTTTGCCGGGATGACGGGCTGGTACTCCGGCGCCGTCTGGATTGGGCACGACAACTACAAGGCCCTGTCCAGCCGCACCACCGGGGGCAACTCCGCGGCCAAATTGTGGCAGGTGTTCATGGAGCGCATCCACAAGGAAAAAGGCCTGGAGAACAAGGACATCCTCCAGGGCGGCGGGGAAAGCTACGGCCTGGTGAAGGCCACCACCTGCGGCGTCTCTGGCCAATTGGCCACCGATGCCTGCCGCCATGACGCCATGGGCTACAAGACCGTCACCGACTATTATGCCCAGGAATCCGTCCCCAGGGTGGAGTGCCAGATGCACCACCAGATGACGGTCTGCACCGCCAGCAACCAGATTGCCGGGCCCTACTGCCCGGTGGAGCTGCGCAACACCCGGGGCGTGCTGGTGCTGCCCCTGGGCCATCCCCTGGAGATTTTCGCCGGCTCGCGGTATTCCAACGTCCTGTCGGACTATCTCGGCAACTATTCCACCATCCGCTTCACCAACAACGAAACCGCCAACGCGGCCTTGCTTTCGGCCCAGACCTGCAGCATCCACCAGCAGCCCGGGGACATGAACCAGAACCTGGTCACCAACACCCTCTTGCCGGATGCCCAGATTCTCATCGTCCAGGCCTCCAACATGCTGGCGGGTCTGCAGGCCGGCAGCGCCGAGTATGACTACCTCCTGGGGGCCATCAACAACCTGAACGCCGTCATCGGCAGCAACCCCAGCCTGGAAGCCCTGGCGGGGGCCATGGGGCAGTTGACCCAGGCCATGGCAGCGTTGCACTAAGGGGCAGGCTGTGTTCACCCGGGGCCGCCCGGCCCGCTCAGCAAGCCGGGCAGCGCCGCCTTCCTTCTGGCTGCTTTCCTGGAAAGCAGCCATGATCAACATCCAAAAGCAGGTTCAATGAGCAGATTCAAGCGCGTATTCTTAGGCGACAAGGCCTTTTACAAGGGCGTTCTGGCCATCATGATCCCGGTGATCATCCAGAACTCCGTCACCAATTTTGTCAACCTCCTGGACAACATCATGGT
The DNA here is from genome assembly GCA_036834245.1 of Clostridia bacterium. GTDB lineage: Bacteria > Bacillota > Clostridia > Christensenellales > Aristaeellaceae > UBA6115. Next base: position 9,109 of record DAITOE010000020.1, read on the forward strand.
GGGCCAGCTGGGCACCGGGCAGATGTCCGGGGTGGCCATCGCCAACCAGCTGATTTTTGTGTTCAACCTGTGCATCTTCGGCGGGCTCTCAGGCCCGGGCATCTTCGGCGCCCAGTATTTTGGCGCGGGGGATATGGAAGGCCTGCGCAACACCTTCCGCATCAAGGTCTGGTTCTCCGCCCTCATCACCATCATCGCCACCGCCGTGATTGTCATCTGGCAGTCGCCATTAATCCAGCTTTTCCTGCAGGGGGAGGGCAGCCAGGAGGTGGCCCAGGACATGCTGGCCTATGCCCGGGAATACCTGTACTACATGATTCCCGGCTTCCTGCCCTTTGCCATGGCCATGAGCTATGGCTCCACCATCAGGGAGACGGGGGACAGCGTGCTGCCCATGAAGGCCGGGATTGTGTCAGTGCTCACCAACCTGCTGGGCAACTGGCTGCTGATCTTCGGCAACCTGGGCTTCCCGGCCTGGGGGGTGAAGGGGGCGGCCGTCGCCACCGTCTTTTCCCGTGTGGTGGAGCTGGCCATCCTGGCCTACAACGCCCACAACACGGTGCGCTTTTCCTTCTTCAAAAAGATTTACCGCAGCATGAAGGTGCCCGCGCAGCTGCTGTCGGCAATCATCAAAAAAAGCCTGCCCCTTCTGGTCAACGAGCTGCTCTGGTCCCTGGGCATGGTCACCCTCACCCAGTCCTACTCCACCCGGGGGCTTTTGGTGCTGGCGGCCCTCAACATCTCCTCCACCGTCACCAACCTCTTCAACGTCTTCTTCTACGGTGTGGGTAATGCCGTGGCCGTCCTGGTGGGCCATTCCCTGGGCTCCGGCAAGCTGAAGAAGGCCCGGGAGGACGTGTGGAAGTTGATGTTCCTGGGCTTTGTCATGTGCATCGGCATCGGGGGCATCCTGGCCGCCTTTGCCGGGGTTTTCCCCAATTTCTACCAGGTGGAGCAGGAGTCCAGGAACATGGCAGCCACCTTCATCTTGATCAGCGCCGCCCTCATGCCCTTCCATGCCCTGGCCCACAGCGCCTATTTCACCCTGCGCTCCGGGGGCTCCACCTTCATCACCTTCCTGTTTGACAGCGCCTTCACCTGGGTGATTCTGATTCCCTTCACCAGGGCCCTGGCCTTCATGACCGGCATGCCCATCGTGCCCCTCTACCTGCTGTCCCAGGCCACGGTGATCATCAAGACAGTCATCGGCCTGTTGCTGGTGTACTCCGGCCGCTGGCAGCGGAACATTGTGAAAACAGCGGATGCTTGAACAGACTCTCAACTGTGTGGTATGATTGAAAACGACAAACATCAAAACAGGAGGGAACCCCATGCTTAATTTTGATATGTACATGCCCGCCAGGATCGTCTTCGGCCGGGAAACCGAGAAGAAGATCGGCAAACTCATCAAGCCCCATGCCAAAAAAGTGCTGCTCCACTACGGCGGCGGCAGCATCAAGAAGACCGGCCTGTATGACACGGTGGTGGCATCCCTGAAGGAACAGGAGATCCCCTTTGTGGAGCTGGGCGGCGTGGTGCCCAACCCCCGCTTGTCCCTGGTGCACGAGGGAATTGAGCTGTGTAAAAAAGAAAATGTGGACCTGATCCTGGCCGTGGGCGGCGGCAGCGCCATCGACTCGGCCAAGGCCATTGCCATGGGCGTGTTCCACGAGGGCGACGTGTGGGACATCTACGACCAGGGCCTGCCCATCAAGAAGGCCCTGCCGGTGGCCATCATCCTCACCATCCCGGCAGCCGGCAGCGAGTCCAGCGGCGACACCGTGATTTCCAACGAGGAAACCGGCCGCAAATACGGCTACGGCAGCCCCCACCTGCGTCCCCTCATCAGCGTGATGAACCCGGAACTGTTCTTCACCCTGCCCAAGAACCAGGTGGCCAACGGCGTGGCCGACATGATGAGCCACATCTTCGAGCGCTATTTCACAAACACCACCAACGTGGACCTCACCGACGCCCTGTGTGAGGCCACCCTGCGCACCATCATCGCCAATGCCCCCAGGCTGCTGGACAACCGCAAAGACTACGACGCCTGGGCGGAAATCGGCTTCTCCGGCACCGTGGCCCACAACGGGCTGCTGGGCATGGGCCGGGAGCAGGACTGGGCCTGCCACAACATGGAGCACGAGCTGTCCGCAGCCTATGACGTGGCCCACGGCGCCGGGCTGGCAGTTCTCACCCCGGCCTGGATGAAGTATGTCTACAAGGACAATATCGACATGTTCGCCCAGTTCGCCATCCAGGTGATGGGGGTGGCCAAGGGCCTCAGGGACAAGGAAGCCCTGGTCATGGAAGGCATCGCCCGCCTGCAGGAGTTCTACCGCTTGATGGGCCTGCCCCAGACCTTAAAGGAGCTGGGCATCGATGAAAGCCGCCTGGAGGAAATGGCCAAAAAGTGTACCGGCGAATTCTACGGCCGGGAGGCGCAGATTGGCGGCCTGAAGAAGCTGGGCTGGCAGGACGTGCTGAACATCTACAAGCTGGCGAAATAACACCTCGTCCGTTTTTATCCGGGGCTGCAGCAGGGCATATGGCTGCAGCCCCGTTTCCTTTGCCGCTGCCGGCATGCCTTGAAGCCTACGGGTGCATGTGTTAGGATTGCCTGGAAAGAACAAACAGGCGGCGGATTGATGCCGACAAATCCCGGGAGGGACAGAGCTGTCATGAAATCTCAAAAACTGGTGTGGCTGATTGTCATTCCGCTGATGGTCCTGGCCCTTGGCGTGGGCATCCTGATCATCCGGTCCGGCTGGAACAAGCCGCAGCAGCCGGACGCAAACGATGTCATTATCGTGGGGTTTTCCCAGCTGGGCTCCGAATCCGGCTGGCGGGTGGGCAATTCAAAGGATGTCATCCGGGCGGCAGAGGAGGCCGGCATTGAACTGATTTACGACAATGCTGCCCAGAAACAGGAAAACCAGATCAACGCCCTGCGCTCCTTCATCGCCTATCAGGTGGATGTGATCGCCCTGGCCCCCATTGTGGAGGAAGGCTGGGAAAACGTGCTCACCGAGGCCAAAAATGCCGGCATCCCCGTGCTGCTGTGCGACCGCTACATCAACATCCATGACGAGGGCCTCATCGCAGGCTATGTGGGCTCCGACTTCATGGAGGAAGGCCGCGCAGCCGCACAGTTTCTGCAAAAAAAGGCCGTGGACATGAGTCAGGTGCGCATTGTGGAAATCGCTGGAACGGAGGGCTCCACCCCCGCCCGGCAGCGGGCCTTAGGTTTCCGGGAGGTGCTCAAGCAGGATGCCCGGTTTGACATCATCATTAGCGTCTCCGGGGATTTTTTGCGCTCCAAGGGAAAGGAGTGCATGCAGAACATCCTGTCTGCCCATCATGACATCCAGGTGCTGTATTCCCACAACGACGCCATGACCCTGGGGGCCATCGAAGCCATTGAGGAGGCGGGGCTGGTGCCCGGGCAGGACATCATCATCATCACCATCGACGGGGAGCAAGGCGCCATTGATCTGTTAAAAGCGGGCAAGATCAACTGCGTGGTGGAATGCACCCCCCTGCTGGGGGACCTGATCATGGACCTGGCCCAGCAGCTGGCCCGGGGGGAGCAGATTCCCGCCTTCTCCCACCCGGATGAGCAGGTGTTTACAGAGTTTGATGCCGGGCTGCAGGCCATCCCGCCCCGGGGGTATTAGCGGATGCGTGCACCGGTAAGCGACAGCATCCGGCGGCGCATGCGCACCGCCCAAATCACCCTGGTGGTGCTGATGCTGATTCCCGCCCTGCTGGCCATTTCCCTGATGTGGCAGCATTCGGCCCGCTACCACCGGGTGATTTCCCATGTGGAGGAAATCAGCCGCCTAAGCCCGGTCATCAAGGACGAGCTGCTGTCCAGCACCATGGACATCGTCTTTGGGCGGACACGCTTTGAAGACGGCCTGCAGTATGACATCCTGGACAAGGCCGGCAGGCAGCTGGACCTGCTGATTGACAGCGGGGAGGCCAGCCGGATTGAACTGGAGGTGTCCAGGCGCATCCTGGGCACCCTCAGGGGCTATGTGAACCAGCTGGGACAAAGCGTCACCGTGGATGAGCAGATCCGGGTCAACGAAGAAATCGTCCAGGTGGCCGAACTGTTTTTGAACATGCTCCAGGAGGCGGTGAACGCAGAGATCCGGGCCTCCGCCCAGGCCAGCGATTTGATGCAGGCCGGGGTCAGGACGGCTGTGATTGTGGAGATTGCCCTCCTGGCCCTCTCCTTCCTGGTGGCCCTGGTGACCCAGCGGCGCCTCAGCCAGTTCATCCGCGTGCCCATCAGCCGCCTGCAAACCTTTGCCAACCAGATTGCCAGCGGCCAGCTCAGCGAGCGCACCCGGGAGACCGAGGTGGAGGAGCTGCGCTCCCTCACCAACAGCCTCAACACCATGGCCATCAAGCTGGAGCAGCTGGTGGCGCAAAACCGCAGGGAGCAGGAGAACCTGAAAAAAAGCGAATTGCGTACCCTGCAAGCTCAGATCACCCCGCATTTTCTGTACAACACCCTGGACGCCATCGTCTGGCTCGCGGAGGCAGGCCAGGGCAGCCAGGTAATCGAAATCACCAACGCCCTGTCCAATTTCTTCCGCATCTCCTTAAACAACGGCAAGGACTGGGTGTCCATAAAGGAGGAGTGGGAGCATCTGCAGGGCTACCTCACCATCCAGAAAATCCGCTACCGGGACATCCTCCAGTATGAGCTGCACCTGGAGGAAGGCTTAAAGGAGCAGACCATCCTGAAACTGCTCATCCAGCCCCTGGTGGAAAACGCCATCTACCACGGCATCAAAAACCGCCGGGCCCTGGGCCTGGTGCAGGTGGAGGCCAGGGAGGCGGAGGGCCGGCTCCAGGTGAGCGTGCGGGACAACGGCATGGGGATGGATGAAGAGCGGCTTGCCCAGGTGCGGTCGGCCCTTACGGAGGATGAACCTGCTGCCGGCCAGGTGGGCTATGGCTTATACAGCGTGGACCAGCGCATCAAACTGCACTACAACCAGGCAGAAGGCCTGGTGATCACCAGCGAACAGGGCCGGGGCACCACGGTGTCCTTCAGCGTGCCCCTTAAGGACTGAGATGGAAAACGCAAGGCAGGACGAGGTGTTCAGGGTCTTTCTGGTGGATGATGAAATCGTCATCCGGGAGGGCATCCGGGAGGGCTTTCCCTGGGATGAAACCCCCTTCAACCTGGTGGGGGAAGCCCCGGATGGCGAGATGGCCTTCCCCATGATCAACGACTTAAAGCCCGACATTTTGATCACCGACATCCGCATGCCCTTCATGGACGGCCTGGCCCTGTCCCGAAAGGTGGCCCAGGCCCTGCCCTGGACCAGCATCATCATCCTAAGCGGCCATGACGATTTCGAGTACGCCCGCCAGGCCATTGACATCGGCGTGCGGCAATACCTGCTAAAGCCTATCACCCCCAAAAAACTGGGTGAAGCCCTTTTCAGCATGGCCCAGAAGATAAGGGAGGAGCGGGCCCGCCAGGCAGACATGGCCCTGCTGCGCAGCCGGCTGGAGTCCTCCGCCCGCTATGCCAGGGAGCAGCTGTTGCTCCAGCTGCTGACCGGCAGCTTTCAAAAAGAGCTGCTTTCAAAAGCCCAGGAGCTGGGCATGTCCCTGGTGGGCAGCCGCTACCTGGTGATGCTGCTGGGTTCATCCGGGGAGGAGGACCAGCTGCCCCTCATCGGCAGCCTGCAGCATGTGGTGGAGGGGCAGGAGGGCAACGCCTGCTTTGTCACCGGCCTTGACAGCCCCGCTTTGATGTTGATTGCGCCGGAAGGCAGCTTCCAGGGGGAGGACATCGAGGAGCGGGCCTATGCCCTGGCCCAGGCCCTGCGCCATGAAGCCAGCCAGCAGCGCCTGCCCCTGCCCGCCATCGCCATCGGCAGCCCCGT